>JAIOSH010000301.1 GCA_021107685.1 Bacteroidales bacterium
AAGAGTATTGTGAACTTGCAAGAGAAAGAATAAAAAACATTGAGATGCAGATGCAACTGATATTAGAATAAAAAGTTCTAATTAAATTTATTAACTCAAAACTTATTATTTATGAATAAATTTTATTTAATTATTATTTTTTTCATGTTTTTATATGTTTTTACCTGCGGACAAGAAAATAACCAGGTACAACAAATTCAATCCCCTGATACAAATTCCATACAAATTCCTGATTCCTTGTTAAACAAAATACATGATTCAACTTTAACTATTGAAGAAGTATTATTTAGCGATTCTATTGCTGCTATTAACAAGGAAGCACGAATATTAAAAGAATCACAGGAAGCATATAACAAAGGCATACAGGATTATGATAATAAAGCATACAAAATAGCAATAAGACATTTTAATAAAGCCATAGAATTAAAGCCTGATTTCACAGAAGCATATTACAACAGAGGTTGCTCCCAAATGCTGATAAATGATCATAACAATGCTTTTACTGATTTTAATAAAGTTATTGAATTAGATAATAAACATATTAAAGCATATTATAAAAGGGCTGAAGCTGCAACTTATATTGGTAATTATAAAAAAGCAGGTGAAGATTATTCTGTAATAATTATTTTGGAACCTGAAAATTATGAACCGTATTATTATTTAGGTGGAATAAAATTTTTATTAGCAGAATATGAAGAAGCTATTAAATTATTTAATAAAACTTTAGAATTAAAAAGTAATTATGCAAATGCTTACAATGACAGAGCCAGTTGCAAACGTAAGCTTGAAAAATATGAAGAAGCTATTGCCGACCTTAATAAAGCCATAAGTATCAATCCAAACCTTGCTTATGTTTATAATAATTTAGGTAGTACTCTGAAAAAAATTAAAAATTACCAGGAAGCTATCAATGCTTATAATAAAGCAATAGAAAAAGATGAGGAATATTATCTTGCTTATAATAACAGGGGCGGTATTTACCTTGGACAGGAAAAATATGAAAAAGCCATTGCTGATTTTAATAAAGTTATACAATTTAACCCTGAATATTCATTAGCTTATAATAACAGGGGAATTGCTTATAACAAGCTTGAAAAATATAACGAAGCTATTGCTGATTTTGATAAAGCTATAAATATTAACCCTGACTATGGTATTGCATATCTTAACAGGGGAATTGCAAAAGAAATGAACAGGGATGCAAAAGGATGCTGCTCCGATTGGAAAAAAGCAGGAGAATTAGGAATTGAACATGCAAAAAAATTTTATAATACTGAATGTGAATAAATTTGAAAATGAGCTAAAATTTAAGCTGTGTAATCTGTGGTAAAAAAGAATACGCCACAGATATCACAGATGACCACAGATGACCACATGAAAACAAAAAAAATTAATCTCTGTGAGCTGTGAAAGAAATCGTAGATTGTAACTAATGAGTATTAAATTAACAATGAAAATATCTTAACAAATTATTAACTAAAACCATTATCTAAAAGCTATATAAAAAATAAACACATGAGAAAATCTATTTATTTAATTTTTAGTTCTGTAATATTAAACTTTATAAGCCTCAAAGCTCAAAATATCGAATTTAAATCGTCAAAATTTAAAAATCAAAAAGATGATTTAAAAATTGCAATTAGTAATATTAAACAAGGTGATGAATTTTTAAAAAAAGGAATAGAGACTCTCCAAAATAATGATAATCTCAAAATAGCCTTTACAAAAGCATTAGAGTTTTATTTTAAAGCAAATGATTTTAATCCCAATAATGCTGAATTAAATTACAAAATTGGAAAATGTCTTTTACAAACACCTGAAAAAACAGCTTCTATCCAATATTTGGTTAAAGCTATTGACTTAGACCCTGATGTTAACCCAGAAGTATATTTCTTATTGGGACAGGCATATAAATATGATTATAAATTTAATGAAGCAAAACTACAATTCAAAAAATACAAAGGCAAATTAAGTGATAAGGAATACCAAAAGGAGAGTCAGATAATAAAAAAAGAAATATCAGAGTGCAATACAGCTTTTGAGCTTGTTGAAAATCCTGTAAGGGTCTGGATTGATAATTTACAAGACATAAATACTGAATATCCCGACTATAATGCGGCTATCTCTGCTGATGAATATGTAATGATTTTTAATTCAAAAAATCCTAATACCACAGGTGGAAAAAAAGACAAAAACAATGACTATTTTTCAGATATTTATATTACATATAATCATGAAGGCAAATGGCAAAAACCTGAAAAAATTGGAGAACCGTTTATTACCGACGGACAGGATGAATGTTTGGCTATGTCGCCTGACGGACAAAGAATATTCATTAGTAAAGATAATTCAGGTAATATAGATTTATTTGTAAGCGAACTGGAAGGTGATACATGGTCGGCTCCAAAAATATTAGCTGAAGATAGAATTAATACTTCTTTTAATGAAACACATGCAAGTTTTTCATATAATGGTATAAAAATATATTTTATATCAGATAATCCCTATTCAAACAAAGGAGGAACTGATATGTTTTTTAGCGGACGAATCAACACAAGATTTTATGAAGCCTGGGGAAAGGCATCAACAGTTGGTTCGGAAGTTAATACAAGATATGACGAAGGATGTATTTTTATGCACCCTGACGGAAAAACAATGTATTTCAGTTCAAAAGGACATAATTCAATGGGAGGATATGATATTTTCAAATCAGTACGATTACCAGGCAGATGGTCTAAACCCGAAAATATGGGCTATCCTGTTAATACTCCTTATGATGAAAAATATTTTGTTATGTCAGCGAGTGGGAAACATGCTTATGTTACTTCAAACAGAAAGGAAGATAATTTTGGTGATTTCGATATTTATAAAATTACTTTTTTAGGTCCTGTAAAACCTATGATGATTGATAATGAAGACCATTTATTGGCAAACTTTGCACAACCCATACAAGAAGGAACACTTGAAGGAGCTGTTGAAATTGAATCTAAAAACCTTACTGTTTTAAAAGGCCGGATACTTGATGAATTTACTTCAGAACCTGTAAAAGCAGAAATAGAAATTGTTGATAATAAAAGAAATGAAATCATTGCCACTTTTAATTCCAACAGCAAAACAGGAAAATTTTTAGTTTCACTACCGGCAGGTGTAAATTACGGAATTGCCGTAAAAGCACCTGATTATCTTTTTTATTCTGAGAATTTTAACCTGCCGAAAACAAGCGATTATCAACTTATTGATAAAGACATTTATCTGCAAAATGTATGTATTGGCTGTAAGATTGTTTTACGGAATGTTTTTTTTGATACAGGTAAATTTAATTTACGTCCCGAATCCACACCGGAATTAGAACGATTATATAAACTACTAAAAGATATACCCAGAATTAAAGTCGAAATTTCCGGTCATACTGATAATGTTGGTTCGGAATCTTTAAATCAGCAACTTTCCGAAAACAGGGCTAAAACTGTTGTAATGTATTTAAAACAAAAAGGTATTGCTCAAAACAGGATGGTTTATAAAGGTTATGGCTCAGCAGAACCTGTTGCAACAAATGAAACCAAACAAGGAAGACAATTAAACAGAAGAACAGAATTTAAGATTTTAGAAAATTAGTTAGAGTAAGCTAATTTCAGTCAATTCATTTGCTGCCAACTTTGCTTGTTTTAATTCAATTTTTGTTATCTGTTTCTGCATTTTTTCTAGGCTAAATAATATTTTGATGTGCTGGGGAAATATTTTGGTCGGACAATTCCTTTACTTGTAATAGTAAGAAGGAGCTTATATTTTATTTCTAAATCCTTTTTGAATATAGTAATATAGCATTTGCAATATCAAACCACGAAGTGGTTAAACGTGAATAGCCACAGGTTTACCCTGTGGAATAATAGCTTTGCTATTCCACGGGGTAAACCTGTGG
>JAIOSH010000029.1 GCA_021107685.1 Bacteroidales bacterium
CAATAATAAATTTCTCCGAAATCTACCATAGATGCAATAATAGCATTAGTGTCTGTTACACTCATAAATGGTAATATAAAATTTGGGTCAGTACATATTTCATACATATATCCGCTAATACCTGTTATTTCTTCCCATTTTAGTGTTACATCAAGCATTTGATTTGTTGCTCCATTTACCGGTTCTTCTAATTCAACATTGTCAGTTGTTGTGAATGCTCTGTATTCGCACCAATTACAAGTATCACCCTCATGTCTTGCCCTGATCCTCCAAAAATACTCAGTCCCAAAAAAAAGTTCGCTGGCATTAACATAAAAGGTATTATTATTACTAAAAATATTTATGTTTACAGAACCATAAATAGGATTAGTAAAATTTGTATCCAAACTTATTTCGTAATCAAAATATGTAATTCCGGAAATGTCAACCTTATCACTATTCGGTCCAACAAATTTTTCCCATTCTAATAAAACATCGGGCATTTGACCAACTGCTCCACTATCAGGGTTATGCAGTTTAACATGTATAAAAGTAATAAAATTGAAAACATCAGACCAATCAGATGTACCTAAATCATCAATTGCCCTGACCTTCCAGAAATACTCTTGTTCAAAAAAAAGATTTGACGTTTCAAATGAAGATAAATATGTTATTTCTATTGCCGGATTCGAGAATAAAGAATCAAAGTCTAATTGAAGTTCATAACTTACTTGACCGACACCTGCCACAGCACTCCAATCTAAAATAACATCCGGCATTTGATTAGTATCAGCATCTAAAGGCTTAATAAGTGTCGGAGGATAAACGTCTGTTTGCGCACTAATACTTAGTGTTACTAAAATAGTAATAAATGTAAAAATTATTTTTTTCATATTTAAAAATTTTTAATTATTTATAATATATTATTCAGATTTTTTATTTATTTTATAACAACAAACTTAGTTGAGCAAGTATTTTCTCCCGCTATCATTTGCAACAAATAAGTTCCTCTAGTCAACGAATTTAATTCTAATGGTATATTATGAGTGCCTCTTTCTTTTTTGTTAAGATTGATAGATTTTACAATTCTGCCATTCAAATCATAGATGTTAATTATAACATTTGTAGAAGTTTCAAGGCTGAAAGAAACATTAGCATTATTATTTACAGGATTCGGATAAACTTTGATATCAGTTTTATTTGAAACAATTTCAACAGGGTCATTAATTCCAACAGTAATATATGTTGTATCAATAAATATTCCTCTTCCGTAGGTACCGCAATAAATAGCTCCGTAGTTTGTTGTTTCCGGCCAAGTTATATAAATTGTTTGTCCTGATCCGGGGTCAATAAAAGAAATTGTAAAGCTTTTTATAAATGTAGTTTGTTGTTTTAAAGCAAAAACAGGCACTTTACCAATGTCTCCGTTATGTTCAACCCATTGACCTGATGTTATGTCTTCGGTTGCCCAAATTCCTTCTTCAGTTCCGACAAGGACAAGCTTACTGCCTTGTGTCATTTCAATTAATGAAGAATAAACAGGCATTTGTGGTAAATTACCCTGAACACAAGTAAATGTCGGTTCGACATCTAAAGCATTTTCAGTATAATAAACATAATCAGTATTACCATAATTACCTAAAGTAATAATAACTTTGTTGGCATCATTAGGGTCAACAGCTACAGAAGTAATAACTTGAGTAATTCCTCCTTGGGTAATTGTTAATTCATCTGTTGCAATTATACAAGATGGACTTCTTACATCAGCTCTATCATAATCATACGCTAATGCAATATTAGCAATCCTGAATAATTTTCCTTGCTGTGTACCAATAAATAAATAATTAGCATCCTGTGAATATGCTATACATTGTGGATCTCCATCAAAATTAGTATGGTTATCATCAGAAATTAGAAACCACTCTGGATCAACTGCAAAATCAAGGACCTGTTTGGTCATCCATATATTATCGGTAGTAGCAATAAACAATTTTGTTGAGACAATATCTTTAACTTTTATTGAATCGCCCGCTGTAAGTGCAACAGGTAAGGTATAATCAAAAGGACGATAAAAATTATTACTGAATACAACAACATTTTCATTAGCTTCATAATTTTTATCAGCTAAAAAATTAACAGAGTCCCTGCTGTTTTGATCATTAATACTTTCCCATAATATTAAAGGTGTAATAAAGTTCCTGTTATCAATGTCATTAATAAGGAATTTTGAGGAAAAATCTATTCCTTGGGATTCTGATCTTCTCATTCTTAAAGCAACCTCTGTAGTACTAGCTTCCGGGTCAGGTTCTTTAGAATATATAAACGCATACGGATTTATGAGAGAAATAGCACAATAGCCGCCATCACCACCATCTTCAAAGCCGCTGATTTCATTAAACCAAACTTCTCTTGCATTCATAACTGTATTTCCTTCTCCGCTGATATATAATGTGCCGTTATCCTGAGCGCCTCCCATTACCTGTTTTAAATCATTAGAATAAGCAACCGTATAAAACTGTGTAATATTATAATTTTTATTAAATGCCTGGAATGAATAGTTTCCACCCTCAATAGTAGCTTTTGCTATTCCGCCATCTGTTCCTGTAAAAAAAGTATTATCATATCCCGGACGAAATATATAAGTATGATGGTCATTATGGAGATATACAGGAGCATAAATGCTTATATCACTTCCATTGGATTTTTGGGTCCATTGAAAATAACCTTCGTTACTTATTTTTTTTCCTTCCCACATATCTATACCACCTAAAAGGACTTTATCAGGATCATTCGGAAAAACAACCAAAGTATTATTATAATATCCCTGTTCATTAAATATATTGATTGTGGATTCACCAGGGAAAATAACGGACCAATGTACTCCTTTATCTGTTGATCGGTAAATCCCATATAATGAAGATGGATTTTGAATTCCTTCAACTACGCTTGCATATATTATATCAGGGTTTGAAGGGGCAATGGCAAACTCCGTTCTTCCTTCAACATCATTAGGTAAATTAAAGGTATCGGCAGTTGAATGACAGATAAAATTATTGATATTACCATTGGTAGAAATATAACATTTATTATTAACAGATGCAACAACAATTCCATTTGAGCCGACCTTTACATCCAGACAATTTCCTGAAAGCAGGTGTGAGCCGGTTGAATCAGAATAAGATGCTGTTGACCAGCCTCCTGTTTCTTTCATTTTTAATCCTTTGTTTGTTGCGGTCCAAATTTTATTATCGGAAGAAAAGGCTAATTCGTTTATAAAAGCCCATTCTACAGTATCATTATTAATAGTGGGTTGTGTTCCATCAACGAGTTCAAAATTATCATTGCTTGTTGATTTAAAAATTCCATGTCCGATAAAACCTTCATTAAAACCAAAATCACTTAATTGGGTATAACCACTTATTAAAAATCCCTCGCCTGTTCCCACATAAATTGTTCCGTTTGGAGTTTGCGTTATACATGTAACATTAAGATTGGCAGTTCCATTACTTGTATTAATTTTGTGCCAGGTTGCCCCTAAATTAGTTGATTTAAAGATACCCCCATTCACACCGGCAGTATAAATGGTTTTATGTTCGGAATCCCTGTTATCAAATAATATTGCCCTTGTCCTGCCTCCAATGTTATCAGGGCCCATCTCTTTCCATTCAATATCAATTGAAGAACCTGATTTAAACGAATTTGCATTAATTTGTTCTCTCGCCTTTAATACATCTTTTGGGTCAATTTTTCCTGTAATCTGATTATTCCTGATTTTAGCAAGATACTTTGTAGCTTGCTTTATTCCACGCTTGTTTTCCTGGATTTTTGCATTATCAGTATTATTTTCCTTTGTGTCAATACTGGTTGAAGACAGGAAAAAGACTGTAAATCCGATAATTAATGCTAAAAAGCCAAATGGTAAAGTTTTATTTTTCATATTAATTTAATTTGATTATTATTGTTAATAAATTATAATTTTAAAAAGTGGCACAAGTTACACTTTTTTTTAATATTCAAATAATTTTTTCAAAAAAAACGTCAACAAATATAAAATGAATTATTTTTTTACACAAAAATAAAAGATTTTTTTTAAAAAACAAGCTTTAATCAGTTAACGGTTGACAAAAATCAGTTAACGGTTAAAATCTCCAAAAATAATAACTATTCTGCAAAATAATCAGAGTTAATCTTAAAAATTTTTCATTTTTTTTAATACATTAATAAAAAGCTTAATAAAAACAATATATTTGCGAATTATTGTGTAAATAATATATATAACAATGATAAAACATAATTTAAAAAATTTATTATTAACAGTAATTTTCGGAATATCAATAAGCTCTTTGGCTCAAGATGTTCCTAAAAATGAAAAAGAAGAAAAAGCTTATATTTTTAAAAACATTATTGAAGTTAAAGCCACCTCTGTAAAAGACCAATCCCGGTCCGGAACATGTTGGAGCTTTGCATGTATCTCTTTTGTTGAATCGGAAATAATCAGGAAAGGAAAGGGAGAATTTGACCTGTCGGAAATGTTTACCGTTAGAAATGCTTTTTCAAAAAAGGCAATTAATTATGTCAGACTGCACGGAAAAACTAATTTTAGTCCGGGAGGTCAGGCTCACGATGTTATCAATGTTATCAGCGAAGATGGTATTGTACCTGAACAGTTTTATAATGGAAAAAATATTGGTGAAGAAAACCATAATCATAATGAAATGGATGCTGTTCTTAGGGCAATGCTTAAAGCAGTAATTGGTAAACCAGGTGGAAAGCTTACACCAAAATGGTTTGAAGCCTATAATTCGGTTTTGGATGTTTACCTTAGGCAAATACCCGAACAATTTACATATCAAAATAAAACCTATACTCCTATTAGTTTTGCAAAAGAATTAGAAATAAATCCTGATGATTATATTGAACTGACTTCTTATTCTCATCATCCTTTTTATAAAAAAATTATTTTAGAAATACCTGATAACTGGGCATTGGAAGAATATTACAATTTGCCGATAGATGAATTAACAGAAATTATGGACCATACTTTAAAAAACGGCTATACTATTTGCTGGGACGGTGATGTAAGTGATAAAGGTTTTTCTTTTAATAATGGTGTTGCAATTATTCCTGAAAAAAATTTAGTCAATATGACCGATACAGACAGAGAAAAATGGGAAGGTCTTTCGAAAAAAGAAAAAGAAAAGCAGCTTTACAATTTTGAAAAACCAAGGAAAGAAAAAAATATTACCCAGGAAATGCGTCAGGAAAATTTTAATAATTATACTGCAACAGATGACCATCTTATGCACATTGTCGGAATTTCCGAAGATCAAAATGGTGCAAAATATTATATTACAAAAAATTCATGGGGGGAAAATAGTAATGATTTTAACGGGTATTTAAATATGTCAGAATCTTATATCCGATTAAATACTATTGCGATAATGGTAAATAAAAATGCTCTTCCACGAAAAATTGCCAAAAAATTAGAAATAAAATAGGGCAACGCCTTAATAAACATTGGCACTCCCGATAACGGGATTTATAGCATTATGCTGTCCTGATGCCCCGGCAATATTATGTTTGTAAACCGGTATTTGGACCGAAGGTCATTGCCCTATAGTTTGCAAATATAAAAATTATTAATTTAATTTAAAAATTTTCTACATCATATCTTTCAAAAAAATTATTTGGATAAGATTTGCAGGGATTACCTTTATATACTTCAATTGAAGCATTATTTATATCAATTATTGCAGTGGATAATGTTCTTCCTTTTACGTTTCCTTCAGGATGACGACATGGTGAAAAAGGGGCATTTTCATGGCTTGAAAGAATATCCATAATATCTTTTTTTCTAATATGTTTTATAGAAGGTAATTTTTTAATATTTTTTGAAATCACAGAAAATCGTGATAAAGAGGAGGTTTTAACATATTCATCTTCCTGCGGTAAATTTTTGGTTTGTTCTAAAATTAAATGATTTGTATGAAAATAAATTCCTTTAGGTTCTTTTATTTGAAAGTTGTAGGGAGTAACTTCCACTGATAAAATTCGTTTTTCAGCAGTTGATGCAAGATTATGGTGATATGCGAAAGCCCTGTTAGGATCAGTAGTAATTTTTATTGCTTCATCCAATGATTTGGCTTCCAGCACAGCCCTGTTTAGGAAATACCTCGGCACACCGGTATTCCATTGCATTGAAGCAATGTAATTTGTTGTTTGAGCAATTCCATAATTATTTATTCCCGGACCATTTCCTATTAATATACCCGGATAGGTTAACACTAAAAAAGTTACCCCGGAAGGAGGTGTTGCTTTAACCATAAACATTTTTCCATGGTTGGCTTC
>JAIOSH010000135.1 GCA_021107685.1 Bacteroidales bacterium
ACGAACGTACCAGCCACATTCCGATCATTATGCTTACTGCCAAAGCTACAAAGGAAGACAAACTCAAAGGACTGACAAGCGGAGCAGATGCCTATTTGTCAAAACCATTTGATAAAAAGGAATTGCTTATCAGGATTGAAAAAATGATTGCTCTTAGGAAAAGATTGCTGGAGAAATTCAGTAGCAGGAAACATAAGTTAAAAAGTACACTTTCAAAAGACAATATCGAGGATGTCTTTCTGCAAAAAATTATTTCCGCTGTTGAAAAAAATATTGACGACTCCCATTTTGGCACCTTACAACTTTCATTTGCTATTGGTTTGAGTGAATCCCAGCTTTACAGAAAACTTAAAGCCCTGACGGGAAAATCCACTGCTGTATTCATTCGTACAATTCGCCTACATAAAGCCAGAGAGTTATTAACCACCACATCCCTGAATGTTTCCGAAATTGCCTACGAAACCGGCTTCAGTGACCCTGCCTGGTTCAGCCGGGTATTTAAGGAAGAATTTGGCATTTCACCGAATGCACTTCGAAACAAGTAAATTTTCTTATGGAATTTTTAATTTAGTAATAGCTGTCTTTGTACATTCAATCCTTTTCGAAGCACTTTTTAAGGTTAGGTATGTTTGTCGTCCATGACTTATTGTTACTTGGTTGTTGTCCCACCCATTTGAGTGAAAAAGCTGTCAATGGGTTCCCATAGTTCAATTTTATTTCCTTCAGTGTCCATGATATGAACAAATTTACCATATTCAAATTCCTCAATGTCATCCACTATGGTTACGCCATTTATTCTGAGTTTTTTTACCAAACCTTCAATATTCTGCACTCTGTAATTAATCATGAACTCTTTTTCTGATGGGCTGAAATATTCTGTCTTTGCCTCAAAAAGGCTCCATCTGAGATAATTGATTTCTTCTGGTCTGTTTGCGTTTCTGAATTCGAATGGAGATCCGTTGTTATCTATTACCAACCCTAAGTTTTTGCCATACCATTCTGCTGTTTCTTGTGGATTTGACGACCGGAAGAAAATGCCTCCTATGCCTGTAACTTTTGGTGTAGTGTCGTTGATAACTGTGTCTTTTTGTTCAGGCGTATCTGTTTTGTCGTTTATACTGTTATTTTTATTGGTCGTTGTATTACAACTTGCAACTAACATTGCAAGGAGCAGAATTTTAGTCATGTTTTTCATTTGCTTTCATTTTTTAATGGCTACTAACGGCAGTCTGTCTAATTACCCCGAATATTGTTATACCGCTTCTCTAGTAAATTTCAAAATGTATTGCGGTATGCAGTATGAGCTTGTTAGCTATAGTTCTTTATTCTATCCATCTTCCAATTGATGGTATTTTTGAGTCAATTATTGGTATTGCATTTTTCTTTTTCATTTCTTCTTTCAAGTCTATTAGTGAAAAGTCAAATGGTATATAATAAGTCCCAAGATAATTTATCGGTTCTCTTTTTTTAAGACCTTGAATGTGTCTAAATTCAAAAACAATTTTTTCACTCATTTTTTCGATTCCTTCAATTAAATTTTTATCTAATCCTCCACCAAGACCATTAATCAATCTTATATTATTTAAATCCATAGCGTCACAATCAAAGCCAACAATAATAACTCCTGTAATGCCTGACTCTCTAGCCATATTTGAATAGTCAATATTTAAAGAAATAAGTGCAAGAATATTACTCTCTGCTAGTCTCCATATTTCAAGTTGTTCTTGGTTAATAGTTAATGTTGTATCAATAATTAACTGACCTTTTATGTTATAAATATATGATTGTCCATTTATTTGATTAAAAGTCAATAATAATGTTAGTAGTCCTAAAACTATTGAGTATCTCATATTTGATTCTTTTGTCATAGAATTATTGCCAACGGTGGCAATATGAAAATGTTGGGCATTTTGAAACACAAATCTTTCAATTTACCACATCGCTAAATTAAAATAATAAACTGCAAATTTAGTACATTCTGCCCAATTTTTTATATTGCGTGTTGTATGCTGGGCTTTGTTCATTTTCAGTATATTATCAATGTGTTTCAATCATTATTTTGCTCAATCGAAGCACTGCTGTTTCCGAAAAAAATAGTTTTTAGGGTCGGCAAAAAGCGGTGGAAAACAGGCAGGCTCTTTTGCAATTTTGGGTCAAGCGTTGGCTCGTTGTCTCGTCCTGAATTTAGTTTATTCACTATGATTTACTAAAACCAATTTTTACCCTATTGCTGACTAAAATTTCTTCTGAACAAAAAGTCAATAAATTTTCAAACGTAACTTTTTCGCCTTGTATTATCTCATGTATTTCACTTTTCCGAAGTATGTTATCAATCTGACCTCCGGTAAAATCAAACTTTTTTGCCAATAAATAACAATCTTTTGTTGCTAAAAAGGGTATTTTCGATTGCCAAATCTTTGCTCTGATTATAATATCCGGTGTTTGAAATTGGATTTTAAATAAAAATCGCCTTTCAAATGCAGAATCAAGGTTGTTTACAAGATTTGTGGTAGCAATTAATATACCTTCAAAATTTTCCAGCTCTTCAAGAATAATATTTTGTATTGCATTTTCTGTTTGAGCAACGCTTGAATTGTTTATTTCTCTCCTTTTTGAAATTATTGCATCTGCTTCATTGAAAAGTAATATTGGCGTTCGTTTACATTCTTTTGCAAATGACTTGTAGTCTGTAAATATCCGTTTTATTACTTTTTCGCTTTCACCAAACCACATTGATTTTGATTGGCTTATTTCCACTTTAATCAATTCTCTGTTGGTTTCCTTTGCAATTTGTTTGACAATCTCTGTTTTACCTGTCCCTGAAGCACCATGTAGCAATGCTGTTACTCCTTTAGGCAAGTTTTTATCTATTAATCGCTTCTTAGTTTCCTTAAATTTGGCATCCTTCAATAAATCTTTCAGTAAAAAAAGTTGTTTCATCTCCGATTTGCTGAAAATTAATTTTCGAAAAGGAATTTCAGATGGTGAGATAATATTTTCTTTTTTCTTTTTATTCATGAAAATATTTATACCGCATTCTTTCAACAGGTTATTTGAATAATCTGTCAATTTCATTTCTGTATCATTAATGAATCGGGCTTCGACTATTTCTATTAAGTTGTTTTTTATGAGAGAGTTTTCGCCAGAAAGAAATTTCTGCATATAATTTATGCGTTTTGTTGCATTGTTATAAATTCCTTCTAATACCCGCCCAATATCAGTTGATTCACTACCAGAAATTGTCTTCCAAATTAAATACAGATACAAATATAAATCTTCAATATTGAGTTTTAAAAGGTATATTTTGTTGATTAAGGGAAAATGCATATTAACTGATATTAGTTCTCTTGTTTGTTTGAACAATTCACGAGTTGAAATTTCGTCATCATCACGCTGTTCACCAATATTGTAGAGCTTTTCAAGTAATCCAAAAATATCTTCAATCTTGTAATCTTGAATTTCCGGCATTGGTTCATTTTGCAATATTGCCTCTGATATTTTTTCATTTATAGTGAATTGGTCATTCGTACCTGCCAATTTCATTCTATGCCTTGACTTTTGTTTCACGAAGATACCTGATGAATGTAAATAATTTAAGTCCTCGCTATATTTAAGGATTTTCATTGGATTGCAGTTGAAATATTCAATCAGGTCATTTAAATCGACAGTATCCCCTTTATAGTTCAAGGCAAAAACCAATGAAATAAAAAATGATTGTTTTTTGGTTGTTCGAAAATACTCTGAAAGAAAAGACAACTCATTATCAATCTTTGAGAAAAAAGAATTTTCGAGTTTACATTCTTTTGATTCTTCATATATTTTACCGATGCTGTCCAAAACTTTTTGCTTAATATTTTTTTCCATATCCCAATCTTTTTATACAAAGATATGGATTGGTTACGCCAAAGTGTGTCGAAGTGAAATTAACTTCTTAAATAAAGCTCTGCACAAGCACGTGCATCAGAAAGTGCTTCATGATGTTTTAATTCAATATTATCAACAGCACAACATTCGTCAAGTTTGCCTGATGGATATTTATCATTTGCTTTGCATAATCCCATTGTGCATTCCCATCGGTCAGAGATATCGAGCTCTGAATAATCAAGACCATTTTCTGCCATCGTTTTCTGCAAAACACTTCTGTCAAATGATTCGTTATGAGCAACTACAATTTTCCCTTGCAATCGTTTCTTTATTTCAGGATAAATTTTATCGAATGTTGGTGCATTTTTGGTGTCTTGGGGTATTATACCGTGTACTCGAATTGTGTAAGGGCTATACTCGTTATTAGGTGGTTTATAATGAGTGAATGATATTCATCTGTTATTTTTTCGTTTTCAACGGTTACAATTCCAACTGCACAAATGTTGTGTCGGATTGCTGTTTCGAAATCTATTGCGGTGAAGGTCAAATTTGTATTTTTTTAAAATTCCAACAAATATTTAATAATTCTTTTTTTACATTCTCAAAGTCGGGTTTTTCAATTTCATTAATCCAAACACCATTATCTTTTTTAAAGTTATTGTCTTCTAATATATTCACTAATTGCTTATTACTAATATCTTTTTCATTTCTATCAAAAAATTGAGTCTTAAATTTTCCTTTTTTATAAAATATATCTATAGCAAAATTATGTCCATCATATTCCCACTTGTCTATTACTGTGCAGGCTCTTTGTGAAGCACTTTTTACACTATGGTATCTAATATTGGTAAAGGGTTTATAATCATCATGTAACATATTTTTCATTTCATTTTCATATAAACAAAATGAATACAATTCTGCATGATAATGACTGGTCGCAGAACTGCCTAATAATAAAATATCATCTTTATTTTTCCATCTAATCAATCTTTGGTTGCAATATGTTATTGCAGAGGGTGTTTGTATAAACATCTTTCTCCATTTTTCTCCATTAGAATCTTTTAAGTAATCTTGACATATTGTAGTCATATCTTTATTTTCAGAAGAAACATCAATACTTTCAAGCAATGTTTTTATTGATTTTAAAATTTTGTCATTTTTAAACAAGTGGTCTTTCCATCTCTTTATATATTTGTCATTTTTAAACAAGTGGTCTTTCCATCTCTTTATATATTTGCCTGTTTTAAGTAAAAGGCCAAAACTCCTATTGCTATATGAATAAACCAAATAATTATCAACAGTCAGCAAAGCTCTTTCAAACAAGGTGTTATGGTCAGATTTATCTTTGAAAATATTTTCCAATTTATTAGCAAAAGATGTGAAAATATCTTTATTCAAAAATAGATTATCCATTTCTGCAATTTTTATAATAAAATTAATCTGCCCTTTAAAATAATTATGATTTTCATATTGAAGAAATATATTTTCCCATTCTTTGTCCTGGCTTATATATTTTGCTTTTTTAACCTCTTCTTTTGTCTGATAACCATCAAAACCTGCTAATGTAAACTTTTCATTTTGTTTACTTAAGTAACTGTTAATATCAAAACATTCCTTTTCTAATCCTTTAATGGTCTTTATTACATTTTTAAACTTATTATCACTTATAGTAGAATTTGCCACTAAATTGCGTATTACTCGAATCCAACTTCTTAGTGCAAAAGTTAAATTTGATTCTGATATATTTTCAGGAATACTTTTAAGAAAAATATGTAATGCATAAAAAATCACTTTATCAGGATATGTGGTTTTATTATCAATAAACTTTTTAAAAACAGAACCTCTATCATCAAAAAAAGAAATAGGTGCTTCAACACTTTTAAGAGCTTCATTTATTAGTTTATCATAACTTGCAATATTATTTATTGAGCAAAAGAGTTCGTTTATATTCTCTTTAGAAAGAAGTTTGTTTTCAACAAAAAAACTATTGGAAATATATTTGTATTCACCTGTTTTGTCATCTTTTGTTGTAGCTAATAAAGCCGCCTTAGCTCTTGCTTTCTGAGCTTCTTTCTTTTTTCCTTCATCTTTACTGTCTGTTTCGAGTTTAAAATCATCTTGTAGCACAAGAAAAATTTGCATCACATTCCTGAAATACCTCATCAACTCCTCATCAATGAGCATTTTGTCTTTATCTTTATTAGACCAAAACAAATCAGTCCAAGAAGTATCAATAAGTTCTGTCCATTCTTTATTATCGAAAATATTAACTGTAATGTTTTCTTTTTGAATATATTCAATTAACCAAGCTTTGAAATTTTCAAATGGAGTTAATGGAATACCACGTGCATTCATTTTCACATACAGTTCATCTGTCAATTTGTATTCATCCAAATCAAGAAAATCAAATTTAATTTTTTGTAAGTTTTCCCAAGATGCCGTTCTTTCGATATTTTTAAATTGCAAGTGAATTTCATCTAACATTTTTAACATTCCTCTTACTGTTGGGTCTTTCCACCAGTATTTAAAAAACCAAGATGAATCTTTAATGTTTTCAGAAATTAGCTTTTCATCTTTTGATAATTCAATTACATTATGGATATTATCTACAATTTTTTCGCAAAACATCTTTGAGCTTGGGCGAACTCTGTAACTAAAGCGTTTCATTGTGTTTTTTATATCATCTTTATTAGGTATTAATAAATAAAGGTGTACTAAAAACAGAGTAGTTAATCGTTGTTGTCCATCAAGAGGTATAAAGTAAGTTTGCGACTGTTGAGCATCTATAGCATTAGTTTCATTAAAATTCCAATTAATATCTAAATCTAAATTTTTTGAATATGTTTTAACTGCTGCAAGCATGTTTTTTACAGCCTCTTTATTTTCTTCAATTTTCGCATCATTTATTTTTCCATTTATCTTACCATAGATAAAATTCAAATGAAGATTTTTGTTTTCTACATCAGTAGTTAATATTTCTCTTATTTGAGAAACAAAGTTATTCCGGATTTCAGTTGATTGAGGATTACTACGTCCTTGAGCATAATCTCGTTGAATTATTGGAATTTCAATGCGATGCTTTTGAATGAGTTCCCAAAATGTTGATATATTATTACTCATTTTTACCCTCCTCTTTTTCTTCATCAATTAAATATTTTTCTAATGTTTTTTCTATTATGTCCATATAATCCTTTCTGTCTTGATATCCCCAAAATTCATTTTGCCTAACTTCTTTCGTGTAATATTTTTGAAATACATTTATAGTAGCTAATGGAATAAACACTTTACTTCTTGTCATTTGTTTTTTGTCAATGTCAAGTATATATTTCCTTTTGTTAGGAAAAGCTTTTTTACCCAAACCACTGTTTGTTGGGCCATCAAGCAATGCTAAATTATTGATTTTATGAACCTTTAAAAATTCAGATGTTAAAGCTATTGTCTCTTTCAACTTTAAGATTAATTCTTCAGTAAATTTTTCAGTTTTGTTATCTTTTAGTTTATTTAATTCAGCTCTTAATTCTTTAACTTTATTTGATAATTCATCATTCTTTTCATTGAATTCTGCAAAATCATTTATTATGTTTTCTAATTCAGTTAACCATGCTTCAATTTCTTCAAGAGTTTCAAAATCATCGGCATTCTGTGCGTGGATATGTTCAATTGTCCATTTAGTATTTTTAAATTCATCAAAAGGAAAACGAAATCCGGTTATACTATTTTGATATTGTTCAATATTAAAAAGAAGAAGTACATTTTTAACATCATTATAATTGTCTTCAAAATTTATTGATTCAATTGATTTTGAATCTTTCTGCACTTTTTTCATTAATCCAAGGTTCGCCTGAATAATGCCTACTAATTTAGTCTCAAATTCAATTTTAGTTATATCTCTGTCATTACTTATGTTTACCAGCTTTTTTATATTTGAGAACCGCCTGTCAATTATAAAGCCAATTAAATGGTATGTTTTACTATCTGAATACCACTCTTGCAATTTCAAATACAATTCTTTTATTTCATTCCAAATTAATTTTTCTTTGTTACTTGCATAATGTCTGTATGTATATAAATTATCTTTTTTGTCTTTAGGGGGTTTATCAACCAATATTTCAAATAAAAAATCTATTCTTGTTTGATAACTATCTTCATTAGTATCATTATTAATAAAAAACCAAAATTTATTATCGTGTAAATCTTGTTCTATCTTATCCCATTCTCCTGCAAAATTGTTCTGCTGCAATTCTTGAATTTCTTTATTTCTATCTTTCAAACTATTTATGAATAAAGCTTTAATAAGCTCGGCATTGGTTAATGGTATTTTTCCACTATTTAAATTACGAAAAACTTGTTTTGAATCTTGGCTCTTATTATCTTCATACCAAATAAAACGAGTGTAATCCTTTAAATTTTCTTTAAAATGCCCCTTGATTTCATTATTTTTCACAAAAAAAGATTTTATCAAAAGAAATGCACAAAAGAAATGGTATATATCAATGTTATCATAATCTTTATTATCATTTATTTCCGAAAACTTACCCCATTTTTCATTTAAGATTGTTGATAGTTTTATAATATCGTCTTCAAATTCAATAGTGAAATCTTCACTAATATTTTTATCAATTTGATTAAGAAACTTTGCACTATTCTTTCGGGTTTGATATTGTAACGAATACAAGTCTTCTTCAAGAACTTTTAATATCATAAAAATTGTGGTTAATCTTTGTTGACCATCTATAACTTCATAACCAACAATTTCATTTTCACCTTCCTTCCAATTTCTTGTTTTAACAGCGAGTGGCTGTAAACAGTAAAAGATTTCTTTATTTCTATCAAAAGAAGCAATATCTTTCAGTAAGTCTAATACCTGTTGTACAGTCCATTTATAACCTCTTTGATAATCATCAACAAAAAAGTTGTAATCGGAAAATTCTTGAATTGCTTTGGTTTTTATATTATTATTTATACACATATTAATAAATTTCTCAAAAGTATAATATTACTCCGTCAAAAGATGGCGTGTTACTTATAGTTTGCTAATGTTCTTTTTAAATTCTCCTTAATTTCATTTACTAACCACTCAGGCTCAATAACTTCTATGGTATCTCCATGTTTTAAAATTAATTGAGTTAATTCATAATTCGGGATAACAGTAATTGAGATACGGAATTCTGCATCATTATCGACTATAATTTTCTGTGATGTATGTAAAGGAAGAGTTTTAATATATTTCCCTTGTGTTGGTGTAAATGAAAGAATTACATTTTGTGAAGTATTTAAAGAGTAAACCAATCCAATAGTTTTTTCAAACATTTCTATCGGATTAAGTTTATTATCAACTTTAAATGTTTCCGTTTTTACTTCTAAATCTTCAATTCTATCTATGCCATAAGTTCGGAATTCTTTTAGGTTTCCAATTGAACCTACAATATACCACCTGTTTTGATACTCTTTTAACAGGTACGGTTTTAGCGAATATTTTCTTATTTTATTGGTATGAAAATTAAAATGATTGAAAGAAATTTTTCTTTTATCTTTTATCGCCTTTAATAATGGTTTTAGATTTTCAATTCCTTTTAATCCACCACCTGTATCAAAAGAAATATGTTTTAATGCGTCCTTACTTTCATTTAGGCTTTCTGTTAATAATTCAGCTGTGTTTACTATCTCCAGAAATCTAAAAAACGATTCAATATTTATGCTATTCTCATAGTCGATAAAATATCCATTTTTATCTCTACTATATTTAATTTCAATACCAAATTCAAATCTGATTTGTTCAATATCTCGCTGTATTGTTCTGTCTCCAATTTCAAAACCATGATTGAATAAATAATCTTTGATTTCTTGAAAGGAAGGGTATTGTCCTCTTCTTATTTTTTCAATTTCAAGAGTATATCTTCGTATTGTTCCATGTTTAGACATAATCGGCAGTCCTTTTTGTGGTCAGGTAAAATTGCACTCTTGCCGATTTTTCTTCGGCATGTGTGCAATGTGCGTGGGCTTCCCAAATTGTCCCGAAGGGCAAAAGCGGGTCGGCAAAAACTATTTTTTTCTTGCAGTAAGTCTCAATCAATGCTAATATTTTTCTATTCGATTTTTCAATTTTATAATCGGTTTATTTCAATGTAGTTCGGGTTTTCTCGCCTTGCATACAACTCCGGGAGAACCACCACCCACTGGCTCTTATTTCCTCTATACCCCCCAATTATCTGTTTTAAATACAAACTCACTAACTTATTACTAACCAACTACAAACCCGTGTTTATCTGTTTATACCGATACGGAACGAATTTACAAATTAATAATGGTTGTTCCTATCGGTATTAACTACTTCTATCCCGCACGTGCGGGATTGCTTCGCAAATCTATTAAGAATTAGTAAACAAACGACAAATAAACGTTTGTTGTCGGTTAAATGGAATTCGTTTTTGTAATTCTATTGTGAGTTTCATATTAATTCAACAAAGATAAAAAAAAATACTCATCTATCAATGTCGAATGGAAAAACAGCCATTGGATAATAGCACTTTTTAATTTATGAACCTCTAAGCGGTTCCAAACCGCTAAAATTTTAGTTGGTGGAATGCAATGCGTAATTAACTAATAACATGAAGCATGTGTGATGATTTATGTTGCCGTCTGCGATATTAGTCCAAACAATTTTCCATAATGACAAAATAGTCCAAGTTTTTGAATAACCACTCCAAGTCATTTCAATCTATTCCATAGATATTTGAAGATAATTATTCTGTGATGTACAGAACTATTTAAAAATATGAACCAATAAAATTAATTACTATGAAAAAGCTAATTACAGTTCTTCTCGCTTTGTTTTGTTTAAGTGCAGTGTTAGTTGCTCAAACAAGCAATCCAACAATTTTAGAAATTGAAAAAATTGCAGATCGTACAGCTAATGAATTATGGGGAAATGTATTTTCCGATGATCCAATCCCTTACTATTTCAAAAACGATGAATTGATCGGGTACAGGTTCAACTATTCAATAAATAAACCTTTTCCCGTAAAGGAAAGCCTTATTAAATCTTGTAAAGAGGCATTTGAAATTGGTGATTTTAAAACCCAATGGGGAATTGAAAAATTCGGTAATATTTTTATAAGCGCCAGAAAAGATTTGCCCGTTATAAACGATTATTCACAAGCGCTTTCACCTAAATATTCCATGGGATTTAAACTGGAGGAAATTGCACAATCAAATATCGGTACTGATGCTATTTTACAAAAAGTATATTATATAAATTTCGAAAACCAATGGTTTTGTTATGGTAATGGTTTGGAAGAAGTTTATATATGTCTTTTTCCGAAAATACAATTCGTTAATAAAATACAATTTGATGAAATAGTTGAACCGCTTGGATTTTTCTGTTCAAAAGGTGATTTTACAGAGGAATGGGATCAATATTCAAAAGGTAATATTAAACCCGGTAAAGCTGAAATCTGGATACCCTACCACGATGGAAACTGTAAATTTTATGACTGGAGTTATGGCTGCTCGCCAACAGCTGCAGCGATGCTGTTATCTTACTGGGACTATAACTCCATCAATACCACAGATAATTATTCCAAACTTATCAAATATCATTTCCAGCGCTGGGATGGAATTGAAGGAATGGAATGGGATTACCAGGTGCCGAATGTGCAAAAAGAGCTGGCAATAGCTATGGGAACAGATACTGTTTCTTCAGGTGGCACTGACAGAACTGATATTGCTCCCGGCTATGCTTATGTTTGCAACAATATACATGGTTATAACTTTAATTGCTCCCATCATGATGAAGGTAGTGATTACGTTTGGTATTTCACTAAAATTTTTGATGAGATCAACCTGGGAAGGCCTATCCATATCAGCATTCCAGACCATTCAGAATGTTGCGTGGCTCTTGATCCTGTTACCTGTTTAATTGGAGTTCACAATACATGGTGGGGGGCAGTACAATGGATTAACCGGAATCAACTGGAAAGGGTTTATACAATAATACCGGCAAATCCGCATGGCTTGGCTATCCATTTACTGCATCCTGTTGGAGATACATCATATAACGGCAATGGAGGGGACCCGGGTTTGGAATCGGGTGATTTTTGTGAGATCAGCTGGGATTATGATTATGCAGCGAATTCTATTGTAATGTTGTTTTACAGTATTGATGGCGGGTATAACTGGAATCAAATAACCTCCAATACACCCAATGATGGCATTTATGACTGGTTTATTCCGTCCGGTATAAATTCGATGTCATGCCGGATTCATATTGAGGTTTATGAATCAGGAGCATTTTCCGGGGCTGATGGAAGTTTTGGAAATGTTCGGATATTTTCCGGTGGATCACTGGATTACCTGAATTCTGGCGTTCAGGAATTATGCTTATGGGAACCCGATTATTACCTTTTTAACCATGGATATACAACATGGTGTGCAGTTGGTGTAAAAAGTGAAACAGCAGGAGAAGATTGGGACATCAGGATGTATGATGACAACTCCTTCTCCAATCAAATTGCAGTTTCAAGCAACGGAGCTTCTAAACCTGTTGATTTTATAGTAATGGATGGACATCATACGCCAGCGCTTGACCGTGGAATTAAGATCAACAGACTTACAGGATCGGGTTACGGAACACTTGAATTTGAAGGAGGTACTGAAACGTTTAGTTTAGGTTCCAATTTTTTTACGTGGACACCCGGCCGGATAATAGAAATGTTTGATGTTTATCTTACACCAGGGGTATATGAATTTAAACTGGAAGAAACCTATAGCATATCTGATTTTGATGTGGCTCTTTTTGGTTCAACAGGCGAACCCTATTATGCGAGCCGAAATGCATATATGGCAGGTTCCTTTAATACCGGTTCGGGAGTTGATGAAATGTTTACTTGCACCATCAATGCCAGTGATCATTATGGCCTTTGTGTTTGGCTTAAAAATGATTATCCCGGAAATTTCTATATAAAGATTGAAAAAGCCGGCACATGGACCGGTGCAGCCGATACCGACTGGCACAACCCGGATAACTGGACAGGAAATGTAGTACCGGATGCAACCATAGATGTCATTATTCCTGAAACTACCAACAAATGCTGGATTTTTGCTGCCGATGCCGAATGCAAAAACCTAAACATCTATTATGGAACCGGGGCAAATTTCCTCAAAGTGTTTGATGAAGATTTGCATGTTTATGGTGATTTGATAATAAACGGGCAACTAATTTTAGATCATCCGGCAGGGAAACTTATCGTTGATGGCAATGTTTCCTGGGAATCGGGTTCAACAGCCTATTTCCCAAGTTATGATGAATTCCTGGTGTATGGCGACTGGCATTTTAAAAACGGTGCAAATGCACAAATAAATAACGGTACTGTTGAATTTGTTGGTACCGGAGGAAATTATATTTACAGTGATGATGCCGACTGTTATTTTAACAACATTACCTGCAACAAAACCGGAGGGGGTTGGTTGAGTATTTCAAATAGTTCTTCCCAGTATCTAAATATCCATGGAGATATCAATATTCAACCCAATAGTTACCTGTATAGTTTCACCCCCGGGTCGGTTATTCTTCAGGGTGATTTAATTAATTCGGGTATGTTTGAATGTTACAATGGAACTTTTGTTTTTGATGGTGATGAACAGGTTATTTCCGAAAACCTTTCATACACAACAACCACTAATTTTAATAAACTGACTATCAGTTCAGCCAATCATACTTCCATTTGGTATAAAGATATTAACGTTAATAATCATGTGACTATTGAGAGTGGGTATATTGCAACTAATCAAACTATTCATGTTGGAGGAAACTGGGACAACCAGACCGGATCTCCCGGTATTTCAGGAAATACTACTGTTGAATTCAATGGCGGGAATTATTACCAGTCCTGTTCAAATGAAACATTTTACACACTTGAAATGAATAATTCAATGGGTGGGGCATTACTAATATCAGGAACAGATGTGATTTGTTCTAACTATAAATGGACTGCCGGTTTAATTGATGTTGAATCAGGAGGATCATTTACTGCCAATGATCTTTTAGATAATGGGATTTTTGGTGCTTACGTGATATCTTCCGGTGGAACTGTTAACCTCTCCAATTATGATGGTCAAGTACATCTAAACGGAGATTTATACATTGGTGATGGTACGATGAATATTTATGGCGGATTGAGCTACAGTTACTGGCCTTCTACTGCTAATGCTTCAATAACAATGACCGATGGTATTCTTGATTTCCATGATCGGGGCATTTACATTCATGATGCTGCCCCTTATCATTTAACTGAAGATATTACCGGGGGAACTATTAGAACAGCCGGATGTTTCAGGAGTGAAACAAATGAATTCACTCCTGACTTCGGGACTATGGAATTTTATGGAGACACCTATAACTTAATTCATACCCACAACGGCAGCTATTTGAACAATGTTGTAATTAACAAATCAAATGACACAATTTTACTTTTAGGAGTTACGGATATACACGGCAATCTGACTATAAATAGTGGGGTATTGAATTCAGATGGGTGGCCAATATATATTGGCGGGGACTGGACAAATAATGTGGGAGATTCAGGATTTATTGAATCTACAGGTTCAGTATTTTTTAATGGTAATTCAAATGCAACAATATTCAGTAATGAAACTTTTTATAATGTTTTCCTTGATAAAATTATTTCCGGGGTTAACATGCTAAACCTTTCTCCCGGAATTACTATTAACACCAACAATCTTACTCCTCTTTATGGCAATCTAATATTTAATAATAATTCTCAGGTAAATGTTGAAGGAGATATGAATATTGAATGGGGCTTTTTGACGCTTGATCATAATTCCTCAATAAATGTTGCAGGAGATGTAACTATTGAGGATGGATTAATAGATGCCAGTCAAGGTACAAATATAGGTATTACAGTCGGTGGAAACTGGACAGACAATAACATACAAGGCGGATTTTACTCGGGTGGGGAAACGATAATTTTTAATGGAAACTCCGATCAAATCTTCTCTGCTGCATATTTTGAAGGCATGTATTTTAATAATCTGACTATTAATAAAACCGGAGGTTATTTCAGGCCTGATAATATCCTTGTTGTTTTCGGGGATTTGAATATAACCGCCGGAGATTGGTGGGACAACTCGGCAGGATTGACTCATCATTTCTGCGGGAATTTTACTATTGAAAGTTCAGGTAATTTCTACCCCGAAGGAACCACAGTGTTTGCAGGCGCCTCCGACCAGTATTATCAAAACAATGGTGGTTCGGGTTTCTTCAAAGGTATAATGGTGAATAAGTCAACAAAAGGTGTACAAGGAAAAGTACCTAAAAACATGACTTTAATCCTGAACTCTGATATGGTCGTCTATATGGACAACACAACAGTTATTGAAGAAGGGACTTTAGACCTTAATGGTCATTTATATAAAGCAACCGGAAATGTTGAAATTCACGATGGAGGAAGTTTGATCGTGGATGCCGGGGCGAGTTTGTCACTTCATAGTCATTTGTTTGTTAATAGTGGCGGCACACTCACAACAGCAGGTGTTTCTGGAAACAATGCCCTGATCTATACTGATGGCTCCGGCGATTATTCAATCGAAATATTAGGTGGAACAATCAGTGCTGGCCATACAACATTTGAAGACCTTGAACCAACAGGCTTATGGGTACATGATGGTGCATTTATTGATCAGGCAAATTCGTTTAATAATTGCAGTTTTGATGGATATACAAACCCAGGAGGATCAACCTGGCTGATAATTGATAACGACCAGGTATTAACTATCGACAACATTAGTTTTCCAAATAATCCCGGTGGACCCCTTGCTACAAATATAGGCAAGAATATGGATCACGGACACATAACCCTGACCAATGCAAGCGGTGCTTTTTCGGGTCCGATGTTTGAATATGATCCCCATGACCGGATCGATTGGGATGCCCAGGGAATTATATCTGACTTTGAAGGTGGTGACACCGATGGATGGCATTCCGGGGGGGATGGTAATTCGTATTGGGAAGCCGGTACCGGAAATCCCGGAGGTTGTATGCGGGTGGACGACGATGCTTCCGGCGACAGGAACCTGGCTTATGCACCTATTAAGTTTCTCGGTGATTGGTCTTCAGCCACAACAAGTGATTACATTTCTACCGACATTTTCCTGCACCGGATATGGGGTGGATATGCTTCGAATAATTTTGTTTTCAGGATTGTTGGCCCGGGTGGTTCGGCAAAGGCTATTTATGATCCGGCGCCAACACCTCCATTCGATACATGGATCACGTATTCAGTAAATTTGAATGAAACAGACTGGATGATTTTATCGGGGACGTGGAGTGCACTTCTTGAAAATATAACAACATTTATTGTTAACGTGGAATACATCAACGGTGATGAATATGACAGAATGGACAATGTTTGTCTATCGTTTACTCCAACTGTTGTTCCATTATTACCTGTTATTTGTTCTGACTTTGAAAGCGGCCTTTTCGAAGGATGGTCATTTATAAGTGCAGGCAGTGTTAGCATTCCGGAGTCAGGTGGAAATCCCGGAAGGTATCTTCAGGTGAATGATGCAAGTGGCATTTCTCTGGCTGTTCCTCCTTCAACCTACCACGGTAGTTGGTCTTTACTCGACAGCCACAACGCAGAAATACATATTGACTATAAAATTACCAACATTGATGGCCCTTTACTTACCCCCGGCTTTCTAATTAAACTCTCCGGTCCGGGAGGGGTGGCAACCTATCCCTGGGACAGCAGTATGGAACTGGCTTTTAATAAATGGCATTCCTTCGGTATCCCCATCGAACAAACAGGATGGACTATTGAGAGTGGTAGCTGGGTTGCTTTACTTAATTATATTACAGATATCCGGATAGCAGCAGAATTTATTAGTGGAAATGAAACCGTATGTATTGATAATTTCTGCATTTCAAATTTACCTCCTGTAACTGATTTTTCGGCAGACAGAACAATTATTTTTCCCGGCGAAACTGTTAATTTCCATGATCAGACTACTTCGGCTCCATCAACATGGGACTGGGATTTTGGTGATTCGGGTTCAAGTACAGAAGTAAATCCAGTTCATCAGTACAATACACCGGGTTTTTATAATATAGAACTTACTACAACCAATTATTTTGGAAGTGATACAGAAATAAAAACAAATTATATTGAGGTATATCCAATTGATCAATGTTTAAAGTTTGAAGATGACTTTAATGACAATACAATTCATCCGGTATGGTGGATAAAAAACGGCACATGGAGTGAAGCAAGCGGAAATATTCGTCAAACTTCAAATTACTGGGTTTCCGGAAGTTTACTCTACGGTTGTTACGCAATTGCCGGAAGTCCCTTTTGGGAAAACTATATTTTGTCATGTGATTTATATTCAACTGACAACGATAAGATCGGGTTTGTATGGAACTGGCAGGATGAGCAGAATATGTATATGTTTTGCTGGGACCGACAGGGAGGTGCCCGAAAGCTTTATAGATGGGTGGATGGAGTTGCAACAGCCCTTGCCGAAGATAATATCGTGTACAGCATGAGTACCTGGTACCATATCGACATTTATTCAATTGACGGGAAGCAGGTAATAGCAATTGATGGGGTTGAGGTTCTCAATGCCGTTGACAACACTTTTACAACAGGAAAAGCCGGTCTGTATTGCTATGGCAACCAATCGAGCTACTGGGACAATTTTAAAGTAGAATGCCCTGGGGCACCTGTCGATCTTAAAGTATTTCTCGAAGGCCCTTTTACAGGAGGTGAAATGAATACCGGTTTGAACGATAATAATTTTTTGGTAACAGACAACCCTTATACCGGTGCTCCGTGGAATCATAGCGGAAACGAAGGTGTACTTTCATTTTTAAACCCGGATGTTGTGGATTGGATTTATGTGGATTTCAGGGATGCTACATCAGCAAGTACGGCACTATCCGGTACTTCTGTTGGAACCAAAGCAGCCTTGTTATTGAAGAATGGCCTGGTCATTTCGCCTTATGGTGAATTGCCTTTATACCTTAATAGCACAATCAATAATAACCTCTTCATCGTTGTCCGTCATCGGAATCATTTGGGTATAATTTCAGCAAATGCTGTAACAGAAACCGGGGGTGTTTATACATACAATTTCACAACCGGAGTAGATCAGGCTTATGGAGGCTTATTAGGACACAAAGAAATAGGAACAGGAGTTTGGGGTATGATAGGAG
>JAIOSH010000045.1 GCA_021107685.1 Bacteroidales bacterium
CAATATCTGATGTTAAATCAAGAAATTTTGAAGCTATCTGATTTAAGACCTGTCCTTTGTATGGAATACCTTTTGGCAATACTACATCAAAGGCTGAAATCCTGTCAGTAGCGATTATTACAAGCAAATTATCATCAATATTATATACATCCCTTACTTTTCCTTTGTAAATACTTTTTTGTTTTGGGAAATTAAAGTCGGTTTTAAATACTACTTTATTCATTTTTATTAATTTAATTTTTATCATTAATATTAGGTTGCTAGAGTTCTGGCTGCAAATAAAATCCCTATTGCCCAAATAGTATCCAGAATAGATAAATTAAACTTTTTACTACTCTTTGAATAAATTAAGACTTTTTTTCTTTGGTTTTCCACATTTACCTCCTTTTCCTTATTTTTTGATAAATCAGTAAATAATCTTGCAATTAAGCAAGTCAAGAACGATACAATAGGAACCCAAAATACATCAGACTCCAACGCCTCTGATAACCTAAAATCATAAATAAAAGAACATTATTTACTTATTCAATCCAAGAATTAAAACACTAGCTAAAATCCTTAAACCTATCTTTACTTCCTGCTCCCGTTTTTTCTGTTTTTGAATCATTAATTGGAATTGTTTTGCTTGTTTATCTATTTGTTCCTCTTGATGTTTTAATTCAAGTTTTTTCCAATAATTCAGCAAAAAACGTTTTACTTTATCTAAAGCGGTTTGTGGTTCGTTTGGTGAATATTGAATAAATCCTTTACCAAAATTGAATCCAGTAATTTCTTTTTCAATTCCATTCTCAACTACCTGTAAATATGGTATTCTTGAACTCTTTATGTATCCAATTTCTTGTTGTACAAATTTAGAATTAAATCCATTTTTTGTCAATAGAAATAATGCAACATTACAAGATTTTATCATTCTCTCAATTTTCACTGTCACTGTTGAATAGTCAATATCTGGATAATGTTCAGCTATTAATAGTTCTAGTCCATGTGGTTCTAAAGTTAATTTTAGATCACTTATAAGCTTATTATCCTCGATTGCATGACTTACAAAGATTCTCATTGTTGTATTTTTTTAAAAATTGTAGTCAACATTTAACTTATAACATTTAACTTATCTCCAAAATATATTCTAAAGCAGAATTTCACTCAAGGGTTTAAAATTAATTGTTTTCCCTTCCGTAAGCATTAATAATTTTAGTAACCAATTTATGCCTTATTACATCCCTGTTATCAAGAAATATAAAATCAATTCCATGTATATTCTTTAGCATTTTTGTAGCATGAATAAGTCCTGAAGATTGATTATTCGGAAGATCAATCTGTGTAATATCACCTGTTACAATAAATTTGGCTGATCTTCCCATACGGGTTACAAACATCTTTAACTGTCCTTCGGTGGCATTCTGTGCCTCATCTAAAATAGCAAATACATTATCTAATGTTCGTCCTCTCATAAAAGCCAATGGTGCTATTTCTATAGTACCGTCTTCAAGATAAGTTAAAAGCTTTTGTGTAGGTAACATATCACGTAATGCATCATATAATGGCTGGAGATAAGGGTCTAATTTATCTTTTAAATCACCGGGTAAAAAACCTAAATTTTCTCCTGCTTCAACAGCAGGGCGAGTTAAAACGATTCTCCTTATTTCTTTATTTTTTAATGCCTTAACTGCTAAAGCAACTGCTGTATATGTTTTGCCTGTACCGGCAGGACCTATTGCAAAAACAAGATCATTCTTATAACAACTTTTAACCATACGTTGCTGATTAATCGTTCTGGCTTTAACCAGTAATCCACGATTACCATGTACAAGGATATCATTATTTTGCTCTGATATTAAATAAGATTGATTATTATCAGATTGCATTATTTGTTCAATATCGTCTTCCGAAATTTTTCCAAATTTATCATAATTCAATATCAAAAGTGAAAATCTTTCTTCAAAATTTTTAATATCTTTATCATTTCCTAAAACTTTAATAATATCACCTCTTGCAACTATTTTTAATTTTGGAAAGAATTTTTTAATAATATTAAGATTTTTATCATTAACTCCGTATATTTCAAGTGGGCTGTATGATTCTATACTGATAATTTTTTCGCTCATAAAAAATTTTTGGAAATAATTTTATTTAAGTTTATTTGTTGTTATTGAATATAAATTTAATTAGTAATTTTGAATACTGCAAAATTAATAGAATTTTAACATTTTTAATAAATAAAAAACAATAGTTTTATTTTTATGCCAATTATAACATTAACAAGTGACTGGGGGTTAAAAGACCATTATGTTGGAACTGTAAAAGGTTCAATATTAAGCAAATTACCTGAAGCTATTATAGTTGATATTTCACACCAAATTCCTGCATTTAATATTGAACAGGCATCATTTATTATTAAAAATTGTTATCAAAATTTTCCTAAAGGTACTATTCATATTATAGGAATTAATACCGAAGAATCAGATAAAAACCCACATACAGTTGTTTTTGTTAATGGTCATTATTTTATTGGAACTGATAATGGTATATTTTCAATGATTTTTAATAAAAAGCCCGATAAAATTATTGAATTGGATATTATCCAGGATTCAGATGTTTTTACTTTTTCTACACATAATAGATTTATCAAGGCTGCTGTTCATCTTGCAAAAGGAAAAAAAATAGAAGATTTAGGCACTGTAAAAAACACTTTGAATGAAAAAATATTATTTGAACCTGTTGTTAATGATAATTTAATTAAAGGTCTGGTCATTTACATTGATTCTTATGAAAATATTATAACAAATATTAAAGAGCCTCTATTTATGGAAATAAGTAAAGGAAGACCTTTTTCAATTAATTTCAGGTCGAATGAAATAAAACGCATTAGCAAATCATACAATGATGTACCTATAGGCGAGATATTAGCACTTTTCGGAGCAAATAAACATCTTGAAATAGCCATAAATCAGGGTAATGCAAGCAGCCTCTTAGGCTTGTATTATAAAGACCCTGTAAGGATTGATTTTGCCACAGATTACACAGATTATCATTGTTGAATAATTAATGATTTAATTTAAATTCTACCAACTGATCAGATAAAAATTATATGAATTACTGGCATCAAATCCCATTATTCCGTTTGATAATACCTTTTATAATAGGAATAATACTTGCCATATCATTTGATTCAGAAATACACATCCCTTTATTACTTTTTATTATTTTGTCGCTTTTTATTGCAGTTTTTGTATTCTTTTCAAAAAAAATCAGCAATTATAAAACACGGTGGTTGTTCGGAGTAATTGTTTATGTATTGATATTTTTTCTTGGTTTTGAATTAACTATAATTCATACGGAAAAATTCCATCAATCTCATTTTAAAAATCTATATAATAAAGGAAACTTAATAATTGCAACAGTATCAGAGCCAATAGAAGAAAAGGAAAACTCAAATAAAACAATCATCAGGGTTCAATTTGTAAAGACAGACTCTACATGGAAAAGAGCAACAGGGAAAGTAATTGTATATTTTGAAAAGGACAGTCTTTCGTCTCATATCAG
>JAIOSH010000390.1 GCA_021107685.1 Bacteroidales bacterium
AAACTGCTTTCGTACTTTTACTGGTGCAGAAATTTATGCAAGAATTGAAGGGTTTGTTTCAACCGCAAGAAAACACAATTGTAATGTCTTTTCCGAATTATGTACTACCTTTGACGGATATAATTTTATAACAAAATAATTGACCTGCTAAATAATTACGATTTATAGCTTTTTAATGCAACCATTTATAAAATATTCCTGTCTTTTATTTGGAAAACCATAAGTTAATATTTTAATTAATCATAAAAATCCATAATCATGAAAAAATTTAAATTACTCTTATCCGTTTCAATAATTTTTCTTTTATTCACAGGTCATATCTTGGGACAAAAAAAACAGAATAATTCTCAGAACATCAAATATGATAAGGAATTACAAATAGATACAAGGATAGATAATATGGGCTATTGGAAAAAAATGGCAAGTTTGGGTTTGACACCTGTTAATCCTGAAATTCCATTTAAAAGCGCAGAATATGGCTCAAGTAAGATAAATGCAAAAAGTGTAAAAACTGAAAATTCACCTGACATACCTGTAACTAATTTAAATAATGTAACTGAAAGTGAAAATTCTGTTTTCATTGACCCTAATAATAATGACCATCTTTTAAACTCAAATAATTCTACATCATGGTCAGGAAGTTCGGTAGGTAGTTTATATGGTGCAAATTATTTTTATTCTTATGATGCAGGATTAACATGGGGCGGTTCTCAGCAGGGGGCAGGCGGCTCAAATTCCGGGGATCCTACAACAGCGATTGATTTTTACGGCAGACGTTATGTAGGATATATTCATAGTAATTCAGGACAAGGTGTTTCTTATTCGGATGATGGAATTAACTGGAATCCGGTTTTAGTTGCAAATCCGCCTCCCGGCTGGTGGGACTTACTGGATAAAAATCATTTATGGATAGATAATAGCCCGACAAGTTCTTATTTGAGTAATTTGTATAATGCATGGACACCTTTTGGCGGTTCTAATGACAAGGAAATTGAAATTTCACGTTCTACTGACCGTGGTCTTAGCTGGTCTTCTGCTATCAATATTAGTTCTGCTGTTAATGCAGGCAGTCATAATCAGGGTGTAAATATTCAAACCGGTCCTAATGGTGAAGTTTATGTTATCTGGGCAATATATGATTCATGGCCTTCCGATGAGACAGCTATTGGCTTTGCAAAATCAACAAATGGTGGCGTCAGCTATGAACCTGCAACAAGAATTATTTCTAATATCAGAGGTATTAGAACAAGCGAAACATCCAAAAATATGAGGGTCAATTCCTTTCCTTCTATGGCTGTTGATATTAGCGGAGGTACTAATAATGGAGATATTTATATTGTTTGGTCAAATATCGGTACTCCCGGGATAAACACAGGCTCTGATATTGATGTTTATATAATTAAATCTACAAATGGAGGAATAAACTGGTCATCGCCAATCAAAGTTAATCAGGACCCATCTAATTTGGGTAAAGAACATTATTTCCCATGGATAACCTGTGATCCTGAAACAGGAATTTTAAGTGTAATTTTTTATGATGACAGAAATGTATCAAGTTCTTCCTGTGAAGTGTTTGTTGCAAATTCTTTTGACGGAGGTGCTACATGGGAAGATTTTATTGTTAGTGACGTATCTTTTACACCTTCTCCAATCCCTGGTTTAGCTTCAAGTTACTTTGGTGATTATCTTGGAATTTCTGCAAGAGGAGGAAAAGTTTATCCTTGCTGGACTGATAATAGAACTGGTATAGCAATGACTTATGTTTCACCATTTGAAACAAATAATCTTGAACGTCCTACTGACCTTACTGCAACTTTAAATGGTGTAACCGGGAATGTAAATCTAAGCTGGAACTTTAACTTTGTAACAGGTTTCCTTTATTTTAATATTTACCGTGATGATATTGTTATAGGAACTACCACATCAACTAACTTTAGTGATAATCTTCCTGATTATGGTATTTATGAATATAAAGTTACAGCAGTACATAATGATGGAGAATCCATACCGGATCAGCTAAGTGTTCAATGGGGTAATCCTGATATATCAGTTGATCCAGCCTCATTTTATGTAACATTACCACCTGATGGAATAACAACTGAAATATTAACAATATTTAATATTGGTGAGCTTGAACTTTCTTATAATATAAATACTGTTATCAGTCCACCTGAAGTTACACTTGCCTATTGTTCGGCTAGTGGCGGTTGTGATGAATATATCGGTAATGTACAGGTAGGAGATATTAATAATCCTTCGGGTTGTGATGGCTATGCCGATTATACTGCTATTTCTACTAATATGAATCCGGGCGAATCATATCTAATTACAATTACAAATGGAAATCCATATTCAGCCGACCAATGTGGTATTTGGATAGATTGGAACCAGGATGAAGATTTTGATGATGCCGGCGAAACAATTTCAGTATCGGGAACACCTGGAAACGGACCTTATACTGCTGCAATAATTCCACCTCAAACTGCTCTGTCAGGTAATACAACAATGAGAATCCGTATTATGTGGTGGGGTACGCTTGATCCATGCGGAACTACAACCTATGGTGAAGTAGAGGATTATACTATAAATATTACTGGTTGGTTATCTTTAAACCCGCTATCAGGAACTATTCCTGCTAATTCGTCACAAAATATTGATGTAACATTTGATGCAACAGGATTAAATGTAGGTGTTTATAATGCAGATATTCTTGTCTCAAGCAATGACCCTGATCTGCCCCTAATAACAATTCCTGCTACATTAAATGTAAGCCTTGGTAATCCTGTTATTTATGTTGACCCAACTTTCATTGATTTTGGTGATGTCCAGGTTGGTTCAAGCAATACATTACAGTTTATTATTCAAAACACCGGAACAGGTGTGCTATCAGGAACAATAACAACACCTCAGGGTTTTACTGTTAATGAGGCTAAAGATATTTCTTCAATAAAACTTAAGAAGCAATCAGGTGTAAACCAAACTGATAATACATTATCTTTTAATATATCTGAAGGTATTATTAAAACATTTGATCTTACTTTTGAGCCAACATCAGCACAAACATATAACGGAGATGTTGTTATTACACATAATGCAGGTAGCAATCCTGAAATTATAACTGTTACAGGAAACGGTTTACCAGGACCTGAACCTGATATTTCTGTAAATCCTTTGAGTTTTAATACAACTCTTATTATTGATGGAATAACTGATGAAATTATGCAAATAACAAATACAGGTGAAGCTCTTCTGACATATAATACAAATATTAATTATATGCTTGAGTCTATCCCTTTCAATAATACACTAAAGCTCGGCAAAACTTTAAAAAATTTTGAAACAAGTATAATTAATGAATCTTGTCCTTATAAATCTACTGCTTATAGCTTAGCTGAAGTTACAGGTGATATATTAATTGATTTAGATGTTGAAACACCCACAGGTGATAATCAAATGCTTGGTTGTGAATTTGACGGCAATTATATTTGGACAACAGGCGGTGGTTCAGATGGTTCAAATAAATTTTACAAATTTGATATTTCAGGAAATCTTCTCAATACTTATAATCAGGGAACAAGTTCTGCATGGGGTATGAGAGATATGGCTTTTGACGGCACTTATTTATACGCCGGTGATGATGATGGATTTTATATGATAGATCCGGCAAATGGAAATGTAACAACACTTTTTTCAAATACATTAGGTCTCGGAGTTATCAGGGCTTTGGCATATAATTCTTCAAATGGTCATTTTTATGCTTGTAATTGGAATACAGGTATAATAGAATTTGATGCGAACGGTACACAGTATAGCACACTAAATTCACCTGGATTAACTGGCATGTATGGACTTGCTTATGATAATGCCTATAACAGACTTTGGATATTTAACAGAACAGGCAACCCTGAAACGACATTTTATGAATATGATATTGCAGCAGAAACTTTAACAGGAGTTTCCTATCAGATTCCATTACTGACTAATACAACAGATCAGGTAAATGGCGGTGCTTTTTATTCTACTGATTTAGTTTCCGGCAAGGTTGTTCTATGTGGAATTGCACAGGCAACTCCTGTTGATAGGTTGTTTGCCATGGAATTAGATGATGTGGTAACATATTCGTGGTTAAGTATTACAAATAACGGATCAGGTTCTATTCCGGGAAATAACAGTTCTGTTGATGTAACTGTTCATTTTGATGCTACGGGATTATCTATCGGGACTTATAATGCGGAAATAATTATTACAAGCAATGATCCTTATGAGCCGGAAGTAATTGTTCCAGTTACATTACAGGTTATTGATGCAATAGTTGTTGATATTAAAGTGTTTTTAGAGGGCCCATTTTATGAAACAGAAATGTTACGCTTTCTTAATACTTATGGGGTTATGCCTTTTTATCAACCTTATAATACAGATCCTTGGAATTATAACGGAACAGAAACAGCAAATCCTATTCCTAATTATGATATAGTTGACTGGATATTAGTAGAACTAAGAGAAACACCGGGAGATGCATCAACAGCTACGATAGGAACTATGATAGCACAACATGCTGCATTTATATTAAGGAACGGTTTTATAGTAAGAATGGATGGCTCCAGTTCTATACAATTCTCCGAAGTCATAACCGAAAACCTATATGTAGTTATTTGGCACAGGAACCATCTTGGAGTAATGTCAGCAAATGCACTTACAGAATCCGGAGGCTTATACCAATACGATTTTACAACCGATGCAGGAAAGGCATACGGAGGAACACTTGGTTTTAAAGAATTAGAACCAGGTTTTTGGGGTATGGTCGGAGGTGATGGTGATGCCAATAATCAGGTCTCTGTTTCAGATAAAAATGATATTTGGGCACCACAAGTAGGAAATTCTGGATATTATGCAGGTGATTTTAATATGAATGTACAGGTTGATAATACTGATAAATTAGATATATGGATTCCTAATGCAGGAAAAGGTTCGCAGGTATCAGATAATATTCCTGATAAAGGCTTTAAATGTCAGGTGCCTAAATAAAGTATTATTTAGTTGCTGAACGAAAACCATAAATAATTTAAAGAAATATTAGATTATAAATTTGTTTAAATTTTACCTCAACAGAAAGGCCAGAGGGTTTATCCTGTTGAATAGCAAAGCTTATATTCCACAGGGCCGTAAGTCCCTTCCTTCGACTGCCACTCGGACAGGTATGTGCAGGAGTGACGGTGAGGGATAAATTGTGCCTGCCCTGTAAAGAAATGTATCGGGGAGAGGTGTACTGGAGGGTTACTTGCCTGTTAGCAGCCTATTTGATTCCCTGCGGTATTTTCTATCAATCTTTCGTATTCATCAAATAAAGTCAGTTGAGTTATTTTTTTCTTTTCAAGTACTGGGTAGTTGCTTATAAATAATTCTTTTCCGCTTTGATTTCCATTTTTCCCAACATTTCGCATTCCATAAGTTAAATTCCATTCGTTTATGTTGGCAAAGGAAAATAAATTTTTTATGTATTCGCTATCATCATAAGTAATAAGCCATTTATGTTTTGTGTTTTTTAATACTTCGGCAAATCTTTCATGGTCAAATGTTTTATGGAGATTTCCGTTTTTCCCATATAAGGCTGATTTTGTTGCAGAATAATAAGGCGGGTCAAGAAAAATAAATACATTTTCTCCTTTGGTTTCTATAACTTGCTGGTAATCTAAATTAGTAATTAAAACATTTTTATCCAATATCGTTAAAAGTGCTTTTACTCTTTCGATGCTCGATTGTGTAAATCGCCTTTCAAATGCAGCATTTGAAAAACCACCACTTTCACTTGTTCCCGAAAATGTAATACGATTAAAAGAAAAAAATGCTGCTGCTTTTTTTAAATCGTCAAATTTTTCAATGTTTTCAATTAAATAGCGGTGCAATTCTTTTCCGCCGTGCCTACTGGCAGGAAGGTTTTCAAATTTATCTTTCCATTGCTGAATTTGTGCTATTAATTTATTTGGATTTTGTTGTGTTTGTTTCCAAAAATAATAAAGGTTCTGGTAAATATCATTTATCCAATATTTTCTGTTTGGATATTTTTGTTTGAAGTAAACAAAAACCGAACCACCACCGAGAAATGGTTCTCTAAATTCATCAAATTCTGGAACCAATGTCGCGATTATTTTAACAGCTCGACTTTTATCGCCCGGATATCTTAATGGACTTTTTATCATTTAATTAGCATTTTCTATTGTTACGAAAAATTTGTTTTCGTTTGCTTCATCTAACAAGTTTTTAATCAATTTTTTTTGATTTCTGAATTTATTTTTTGATTTTCATATATTGCTGAGAACGTCATTCAGTCTAAAAAATCTTTGTTTTATAAAAACATCGCTCAAAAATAAAACGATTTGAGCAATAATCAAAATTTAACTGCTCAAAATCTCAAATCTCAAAATAAAATTTAGCCTGTTTCTTCATTATTAATAGTTTTTTTACATTTACAAAAATTTTAAATGAAATATTATCAAATCCTAATTTAATATATATTTATGAGAAAGATACAACTTCACTGGCAGATTTTAATTGCTTTGGTACTTGCTGTAATTTACGGTATATATTTTAAAGAGGAAATTCATTATGTTTCCTGGATGGGTACTGTTTTTTTACGTGCTTTAAAAATGATAATTATCCCTTTGGTTTTAAGTTCAATTATTTCAGGGGTTACAAATATTGGAAATGCAGAGAATCTGGGAAGATTGGGTTTGAAAACAATTATTTATTATATGTCCACCAGCACTATTGCCATTGTTACAGGGCTGTTTTTAGTAAATTGGTTTAAACCCGGTGTAGGTGCTGACCTGCATTTAGAACAAAAACCTGAAGGGCTGGACGAAGCTCATTCATTAACAGACACCTTAATAAATATTATACCGGAAAATATATTTACAGCTTTTTCTAATAATTCGCAAATGCTTTCTGTAATTTTCTTTGCTATATTATTTGGTTTTTTTATTACTAAAGTTAATCCGAAATACGGCAACTTAATGAAGAATTTTTTTAATGCTGTTTTTGAAATAATGATGAAACTTACATTATTTATTATCAAATTTACTCCCTTTGGTATTTTCGGATTAGTAGCAGAAAAAGTTGCAGAACAGGATGATTTATTTGCATTGCTTCAAAGCATGGGATTATATATGGCAGTTGTTCTTATGGCATTGGCAATTCATGCATTATTTACTCTGCCTATGATAACGCATTTTATTGGTAAAGCTAATCCATGGAAACATTTCAATGCAGTAAAAACAGCATTAATTACTGCTTTTTCCACTTCTTCTTCAAGTGCAACATTACCATTGACAATGGAAGCAGTTCAGGATAATTCAGGGGTATCGGGTAAAATTTCCAGTTTTACATTACCTCTCGGAGCAACTGTAAATATGGATGGAACAGCATTATATGAATGTATAGCTGTAATGTTCATTGCCCAGGCTTATGCTATTGATCTAAGTATAACAGAACAAGTAATTGTTGTTATTACTGCATTACTTGCTTCAATAGGTGCTGCCGGAATTCCTATGGCCGGACTGGTAATGATTACAATTATATTAACAGCAGTCAACCTGCCTCTCGAAGGCGTTGGTTTGATTTTAGCTGTTGACAGGATTCTGGATATGTTCAGAACAGCTACAAATGTCTGGAGTGATTCATGTGGGGCTGTTGTAATTGCTAAATCCGAAGGAGAAAAACTTAAGGTTTAAAAAACAGTATTGCAAATTTTAGATTTGATAGCATAATTAAACCTTTATATAAAATTTAAATCTAATGATAAATTATTTTTTAAATTTTATAATAATATGTTATGAAAAAATTATTTATCACCTTAGTTATCTTTTCTTTTTCCTTAAGTAACACACTCTTTAGTCAAAATTTATTTAACATAGATACTGTTAGAACTCTGTATCTTAATTTTTATGATTCAAACTGGAATTCAATTCTTGATTCTTTAATGCTTGCAGATAGTGATGAAAGAATATTAGCAGATCTGATAGTTGATGAAGTTGAATATGATAGTGTGGGTGTAAGATATAAAGGAAATAGCTCTTATCATCCCGACAGACCCAAAAATCCGTTTAATATTGATATTGATTATGTAAAAGACCAGGATATATATGGTTATACTAAATTAAAACTTGCAAATATGTTTAGAGACCCTACATGTATCCGTGAGGTTTTATCTTATGAAATTTTAAGAAATTATATACCTGCTTCCAAAGCAAATTTTATTGTATTATACATTAATGGTAATCTACATGGTTTATATACAAATGTTGAATCAGTTGACAAGGATTTTGTAAACAAATTTTTTGGTTCAAAGAATAATAGTTTTTTTAAATGCGACCCAATAACATTTCCACCTTCACCACCTCCTTCAGGATGTGAAGCAATGTACGGAATATCTCCAACTTTAGTAATAATGGGAGATGATACCATTTGTTATGAGAAAACTTATAGTATTGAATCGGATTATGGGTGGACAGAACTAATGAATTTGATATTTGAATTAAACAATAATCCTGAAAACATTCATCAATATCTTAATATTGACAGAGCCTTGTGGATGTTAGCTTTTAATAATATATTTGTAAATCTTGACAGCTATACAGGTTCAGGACATAATTATTATATTTATGAAGATGAGCATAACAGATTTAATACAATTATATGGGATATGAATGAAAATTTCGGAGGTTTTAAACATGGTGGTGGTCAGGGGGGACCACTTAATCTCCAGCAGATGCAGCATTTATCTCCTTCCTGGCATATTGAAAATCCAACACGCCCGTTAATAGCTAAATTATTAAATATCCCGGATTATTGGAAACGATATTATGCTCATTATAGATCAATTATTAATGAATTTTTGGCAAATAATGCTATGAAAAACAGGGCTGTTGAATTGCAGGATCAAATAGATCAATATGTTTTAAATGACCCGAATTTACTTTATACTTACCAGGATTTTCTTAATAGTTTAAATCAGAATATTGGTTGGGGACAAGGAGAAATATATGGGATTAATGTTTTAATGGATGTACGATATGAACATCTTTCTAATAATCCTGAAATCCAAAAAACAGGTCCTGTTATCAGCAATATTCAACAATCGAACTATTCTCCTGATGCAAATGATACAGTGTGGATTACAGCAGGAATAACCAATGTTACTAATGTTTACTTAGCATTTAAAAATGAATTATATGCTCCTTTTCAAAAAGTTCAGATGTTTGATGACGGTTATCATTATGACGGATTAGCAAATGATAATATATTCGGTACTATGGTACAAGCCTTTACACCAGCTTCAACCGTATATTATTATATTTATGCCGAAAATAATGACGCAGGTATGTTTTCGCCTGAAAGAGCAGAATTTGAATGTTATTCATATCTGATTTCGGGTAATGAAATTAATATTGGTGATATTGTTATCAACGAATTTATGGCATCAAACATTAATACAGTACCTGACCAGGATGGTGAATTTGACGACTGGATTGAATTTTATAATAATACTGATCAGGATATACCTCTAAACGGGATATTTCTTTCCGATGATTTTGCCGACCCATACAAATGGACTTTCCCCGATACTATAATTCCTGCTTATAATTTTTTAATTGTTTGGGCAGATGATGACGAAGAGCAACAGGGTATCCATACTAATTTTAGTTTGAACAAATCAGGTGAAGAAATTATTTTATCTAATTTTAACGGAACAAGTATTGACAGTGTGCAATTTGGACAGCAATACGCAGATACTTCCTTTGGAAGATATCCCGATGGAATAGGTGATTTTCAATTTATGCCTGCTACTTTTTGTTATTCAAATACTATTTTTATGAATATTACTGAAATAGATTATGCTGAAAATATTAATGTTTATCCTAATCCCGCAAATGACATATTAAATATTGAATTTTCCGGAATTTGGATTAATACTGAGAAAAAGATAGAATTATATGATATTTTAATGCAAAAGGTAAATGAATATAACAAACCTATGTATCAAAATAATATCACAATCCCTGTAAATAACTTGGCAAGTGGAATTTATTTTATCAGAATAGGGCATTATAACCGGAAGGTTATTGTTGAAAGGAAGTAATAGATTTTGAAATATTGTTTACTTTTGTAGAAAAAGTTATTTATGAAATT
>JAIOSH010000096.1 GCA_021107685.1 Bacteroidales bacterium
CAGCTAATGCCGGATTATTTTTTAACATATTTTGAAATAAATTTGTTTTTTCATCATCCAGCTCACCATCAATATATTTTTCGATTAATTCAATATTTTTAATTTTATCAGCATGCTTTTGATGAATAGTCATTTTTTTCTCCAAAATAGCATCATTGATTTTTTCTCTCAAATTTAGCTCTTTTGCAAAATCAGGATTTGATTGTAATTCATCCTGAAATAATTGTAATTTTTCTTCATCAAGGTTACCATTAATATACTTTTGTATTAGCTTAGTATTTTTCATTTGTAAAAAAAAATTTAGTGCTTAATAAAATTTAATTTTATTAAGGTTTTACTTTAATTTTTGATTTGGTTTGGTTTTTTTTAATATTTCCCAAAATGAGAATATATTTGTTTTCATCCTTTAGTTCTAAAAATCAAAAAAAGTAACCCCCAATTTTATAAAAAAAATTAACACTAATCATATTTTTGGATTTCATCATGCACAAAATCCAGTTGAATACCTGCATATTTAAGCATTTCCTCTGATTCTTTTCCCTCGTGGTATTTTCTTTCACAAACTACTCTTTCAATACCGCAATTAATTATCATCATTGCACAGGTTCTGCATGGTGTCATACTGCAATAAAGTGTAGCACCTTCCAAAGTAATACCTAAACGGGCTGCCTGGCAAATAGCATTTTGTTCGGCATGAACTGTTCTTACACAATGCTTACTTATATGCCCATCTTCATGTATAACTTTTTTCAATATGTGACCAATATCATCACAATGTGGAAAACCTCTCGGCGAGCCTACATAACCTGTTACCAAAATTTGTTTATTTCTGGAAATAACACAACCACTTCTGCCTCTGTTGCAAGTTGACCTCTTTGCAATAGTATTTGCAACTTCCATGAAATACTCATCCCATGTAGGACGAGTGTACTTATTTTCTGACATAATTAATTGTAAAAAAATTGGTGAATACCTGGAACAAAAGGCACAAAGTTATAAAAAAATGGTGGCTAATAAGTATTAAATTAATAATATAAATTTCTTAGTAAATATTTTTGGGGTATAAGGGAAATATGGGAAATAAGGGGAATAGGGGGAATATGGGGAATATGGGGAATATGGGGAATATGGGAAATAAGGGAAATAAGGGACTGTTTTTACTTCGTCTTTACATTATTCACGTATTTCCCTTATACCTTTATACCTTTATATCCTTATTCCCTCCTATACCATTTTTAAAATCTATCCTAAAACTTAGAAAATAGGAATTGATTAGTTACATAATTTTATGGATAATATTAAATTTTATAAAAAAAATTTATAACTTTGCTCAATCAATTTTTCATTTTTTTAATAAAATTTTTAAAAAATTATTTTAGGTATGCTAAACAAGCTTCAAGAATTAACCGAAAAAATATATTCCGAAGGAGTATCAAAGGCAAACCAGGAATCAGATCAAATTATTGCCAAAACAAAAAAAGATGCTGAAGACATAATAAACAATGCAAAAAAAGAAAAAAAAAGTATAATTGATAGGGCTGAAAAACAGGCTGCCGAGATAAAGAAAAATGTTGAATCAGAAGTTCAGTTATCTGCAAGGCAGGCTATTAGTGCAATAAAACAACAAATTACCAATCTTGTTACAACTGCTATTGTAGAAGCTCCGGTAAAACAAGCTTTTAATGATACGGATTTTATCAAGAAGATTATACTTACTATTATTCATAATTGGAATCCTCAAAAACCGGAAGCATTCGATATAGCGCTATTGCTTCCACAGAAAGACGAAAAAGAACTTAATTTCTTTTTCGAAAATAAAGCAAAGAAAATCTTAAATGCCGGGCTTGAAATCTCTTTCGATCAGAAAATAAAAAAAGGATTTAAAATTGGTCCTAAAGATGGTAGTTATATAATTAGCTTTACGGATGAAGATTTTGAAAATTATTTCAAAAATTACCTCAGACCCAGGACTACACAATTACTTTATCAAAAAAAATAATTTTATACAGCGTTAACATACGAACACTTTAAACAGCTTTATAAGTCTTGAATATATTCAAAAATAAATATTACTGTCTTGTAGCCGGTCTTCCCGACATACTTATTGATGATACTAAGCTGGCGGAGTCGGGATATGTGTTTAAAACCGAACTAAAGCAACAATTGCATCCCTCTGATTACAAATTAGTCGAGTTACTTTTTTTGCATTATGATAACGAAAATCTAATAAATCAGCTTTTAAAACAAAACAAGCACTTCAACAATTATGGAAAATATTCAGAGGTTGAACTGGAAGAACAAATAAAAGAACCAACATACATAGCTGATTATATGAAACAATTTATTAGCAGCTATAAAACAGAAACTCCTATATACCCTAATCTGTGCTGGGAAAACCAGTTTCAAAGCCTTTTTTACGATTACGTTTTACAAACAGAAAATGATTTATTAAAATTATGGTTCAAATTTGACTTGAATCTGAAAAATATTTTAACTGCAATAAATTGTCATCGCTACAATTACGATTTGGAAAAACAACTGATTCCTGTAAAGCATAAAAACGAAGTATATGAAAATCTAAAGAAAGGCATCCCTAAAACCGATTTGTTGGCAGATGAAGTTCCCTATGTTGATAGAATATTGCATTTTGCAGAACCGGATATGGAAACATTGGAGAAGGAAAAAGGGATTGACAATATTAAATGGATGTTCCTTGATGATCATACTTTCTTCAATTATTTTACTATTGAAAAAATATTAAGTTTTGTAATAAAACTCGGCATTGTTGAACGATGGATAAGTCTTGATGATGAAACAGGTCGAAAGTTTTTTGAGAAATTATTAAACGATTTGGAAACAAGTTACGAGTTTTCCGAAGAATTTGGTATAAAATAATTAAAACCGTGAACGGTTACAAAAATATAAGTAAATGACAAGCTGTAAGGTTTAAAAGTATTAAATATATGAATACAAAAGGTAAAGTCGCAGGTATTATTGCTAATCTGGTAATTGTAGAAGTAGATGGACATGTATCTCAGAATGAAATTTGTTATATAAATCTGGATGATGTAAAATTAATGGCTGAGGTTATTAAAATAATGGGGAAAAATGCTTATGTGCAGGTATTTGAAAGTACCCGGGGGTTGAAAATCGGTACAGAGGTAGATTTTACCGGACACATGCTTGAAGCAACACTCGGTCCTGGTATCCTGTCGAAAAACTTCGATGGACTTCAACATGACCTTGATAAGATGAAAGGTGTTTTCCTAAAAAAAGGTGATTATACGCCTGCTCTGGAAGATGATAAGCTTTGGGAATTCAAACCTTTAGCCGGCATAGATGATACTGTAACTGCCGGTTCCTGGCTTGGCGAGGTCAAAGAAAATTGGATGCCGCATAAAATTATGGTACCTTTTAAATTTAAAGGAAGTTATACTATCAAAAGTATTGTTGATGCAGGCGAATATAAAATAAACGATACAATTGCAGTTTTAATTGACAGTGATAACAATGAAATTCCAGTTACAATGGCACAGAAATGGCCGGTAAAAATACCAATTAAAGCATACAGGGAAAAACCTCGTCCTTTCAAACTTATGGAAACCGGTGTTAGGGTAATTGACAGCCTGAACCCGATTGCAGAAGGTGGAACCGGTTTTATACCAGGACCTTTTGGTACAGGAAAAACTGTGTTACAACATGCATTATCAAAACAGGCAGAGGCTGATATGATCATTGTTGCCGCATGTGGTGAGCGTGCCAATGAGGTAGTAGAAATTTTTGCCGAATTTCCAGAATTAGACGACCCGAGAACCGGACGGAAATTAATGGAAAGAACAACAATCATAGCTAATACTTCAAATATGCCGGTAGCAGCTCGTGAAGCATCAGTTTACACAGCTATGACAATTGCCGAATATTACCGTTCAATGGGATTAAAAATTTTATTACTTGCAGATTCTACATCACGCTGGGCTCAGGCACTAAGGGAAATGTCGAACAGAATGGAGGAACTTCCCGGACCTGACGCATTCCCAATGGACCTGCCTGCGATTATTTCAAATTTCTATGCTCGTGCAGGCTTCGTATATCTTAATAATGGAAATACAGGTTCTGTAACTTTTATCGGGACAGTTTCACCAGCCGGAGGTAACTTAAAAGAACCTGTAACCGAGTCAACAAAAAAAGCTGCTCGTTGTTTTTATGCTCTTTCACAGGAACGTGCCGACAGTAAAAGATATCCGGCAATTGATGCCGTTGACAGTTATTCAAAATATTTAGAATATCCGGAATTACAAGAGTTTATCAAAAAAAATATATCACCCGATTGGATTGATAATGTAATGCTGGCAAAAAATATTCTCATCAGGGGGCGAGAAGCTTATGAGCAAATAAATATATTAGGAGATGATGGAGTGCCTATTGATTATCATCAAATAGTTTGGAAATCAGAAGTTATTGATTTCGTTATACTTCAACAAGATGCTTTTGATAAAGTTGATGCTTCAACACCCATCGAAAGACAGCAATACATGATAAACAAAGTGCTTGATGTTTATAACACCGATTTTAAATTTGAAACATTCGAAGAAGTGAACCCATACTTTAAAAGAATTATAAATGTTTTCAAACAAATGAACTACTCTGAATTTAAGTCGGAGAAGTTTAATAAATTTGAAAAAGAATTACAGAAAATTATTAATGAAAAAATTATAATTGATGATTGACGATTTTGCATTGCAAAATTTTCAAATCAACAATCAAAAATCATCAATCAAAATGGAATTAACAGCTTTTCAAAAAATTTACACAAAATTAAGTCAAATTACAAAAGCAACCTGCTCGTTGCATGCCAGTGGAGTTGGTTACGAAGAGATGGCACTGGTTGATGGACGATGGGCACAGGTAGTAAAAATAAACGGAGATTTGGTAACACTCCAGATATTTTCAGGCACCGAGGGTATTCCCACAAATGCCGAAGTTACTTTTATAGGAAGATCTCCAAGATTATTAGTTGGCGACGAATTAAGCGGCAGGTTCTTTAATGCCTATGGCTCTCCTATTGACGGTGGTCCCGAAATTGACGGTGAAGCAAGAGAAATTGGCGGTCCTTCGGTAAACCCTGTCAGAAGAAAGCAACCTTCGGAACTGATTGCCACAGGTATAGCTGGTATTGACCTGAACAATACGCTTGTTACAGGACAGAAAATACCTTTCTTTGCCGATCCTGATCAGCCTTACAATCAGGTTATGGCAATGGTTGCTTTGCGTGCAAAAGCCGATAAAATTATCCTTGGCGGTATGGGACTTACCAATGACGATTATTTGTTCTTTAAAAACGTATTTGACAATGCCGGAGCGCTTGATCGTATTGTAAGTTTTGTTAATACAACTGAAGATCCGCCCGTTGAGCGTCTTCTTGTTCCTGATATGGCTTTAACTGCTGCAGAATATTTCGCCGTTGATAAAAACGAAAATGTACTGGTTCTTCTAACTGATATGACTCTTTATGCCGATGCTTTAAGTATAGTATCAAATCGAATGGACCAGATCCCTTCAAAAGACAGTATGCCCGGTTCCCTTTACAGCGATTTGGCAAGACTTTATGAGAAAGCCGTACAATTCCCAAGTGGGGGTTCAATAACAATAATAGCAGTTACAACTTTATCAGGCGGCGATATTACACA
>JAIOSH010000373.1 GCA_021107685.1 Bacteroidales bacterium
AAATGCTATATTACTATATTCAAAAAGGGTTTAGAAATAAAATATAAGCTCCTTCTTGCTATTACAAGTAAAGGAATTGTCCGACCAAAATATTTCCCCAGCACCTCAAAATATTATTTAGCCATTTATTTCTGATACCTGAATAGTTATTAAAATAATATTTATCTTTGCAACAACATTTCCAATAGGGGTGCCCTAAATTAACGGGCTGAGATTATACTCATTGAACCTGATCCGGGTAATGCCGGCGAAGGGATGAAGGATAACCTTGAAACATATTGTTTTTTCCTCTATTGATTTTATTTATTGTTTAATCTTTAAAAAAATCAATGCTATGAAAAAATTAAATTTATTACCGGTAATACTATTAATATTGCCTGTGTTTGGTTTTTCTCAATTTTCAGTTTCAGGAAAAATCACTAATAAAGAAACAAAAGAAACATTGTCAGGTGCTCATATTATTATTGAGAACACGTTTAAATCTACTATTAGCAACAGTAACGGTATTTATATTGTAAAAAATTTAAAAAAAGGTAAATATACATTTCTAATTACTTATGTTGGTTATAAACCTGTGAAAAATGAAATTGATCTGTCAAAAAACATGGAACTTGATTTTGAACTTGTTACAAGTCCTGTTTTAGAAGATGAAGTTATTATTACAGCAACAAGAGCTTATGAAAAATCGCCTGCTACTTATCAAAACATAAGTAAAAAGGAAATTGAAGATATTAATCTCGGACAGGACCTGCCTTACCTGTTAGAAACTTCACCTTCAACTGTTGTTACTTCTGATGCCGGTGCAGGTATAGGTTATACAGGAATACGCATAAGAGGAACTGATTTAACAAGAATTAATGTAACAATTAATGGTATTCCCTTAAATGACCCTGAATCACATGGTGTATGGTTTGTTGATTTGCCTGACCTTGCAAATTCTATTGACAATATTCAGATACAGCGTGGAGTGGGCACATCAACAAATGGCGCTGCTTCTTTTGGAGCATCCATAAATATTCAAACACAAAAGCTTAACCCGGATCCTTATGCTGTAATAAACAGTTCTTACGGTTCATTCAATACCTTTAAGAACAATGTCAGCTTTGGAACGGGTTTGATTAAAGGCAAATGGTCATTCAATGGTAGCTTGTCAAAAATTTCTTCCGACGGATATATTGACAGGGCAAGTTCCGACCTTAAATCTTTTTTTGTTTCAGGTTCTTATTATGGTGAAAAAAGTATCTTAAAGTTAAATATTTTTTCCGGAAAAGAAAAAACTTATCAGGCTTGGATGGGAGTACCGAAAGATTCATTAAAAACAAACAGGACATACAATCCCTATACTTATGATAATGAAACCGATAATTACAAACAGGACCATTACCAGTTGCTTTATTCTTATCAATTCAACAGAATGTTAAATCTTAATGCCGCTTTACACTACACTAAAGGCAAAGGTTATTATGAACAATATAAGAAAGAACAAAGTTTTGAAGATTATCTTCTTAATAATGTTATAATAGGAAATGATACAATTACAGAAACCGATTTAATTCGTCAAAAATGGCTTGATAATGATTTTTACGGTGTAACTTATTCTTTGAATTATAATAACAAAAAATCTATTATAGCTACTGTCGGAGGCTCATGGAACAAATATGACGGTAATCATTTCGGAAAGCTTATCTGGGCAAAATATGCAAGCAACAGTAATATTGATTACCGGTGGTATTTTAATAATGGCTTGAAATCCGATTTTAATATTTTTGGGAAAATTAATTACCGGTTAAATACTCATTTCAATATTTATGGTGATATTCAATACCGGCATATTGATTATGATATGGATGGTAAGCATGATGACCAAAGAGACATTACTCAATCACATCAGTATGATTTTATTAATCCCAAAGCCGGTGTTTTTTATGAATTAAATAATAATAACAAAGCATATTTTTCATTTGGCATAGCAAACCGTGAGCCATCACGGACAAATTTCAGAGATGCTGACGCTGGCGAAGTTCCTTTATCGGAAAGGCTTACAGATTATGAACTGGGATATTCCTACAACACGACAAGATTCCTGTTTAATGGAAACCTGTTTTATATGAATTATAAAGACCAATTGGTGCTTACAGGCGAAATCAATAATGTGGGAGAGGCTATTATGGTTAATGTTCCGAAAAGTTACAGAATGGGATTAGAATTTATAACCGGAATAAAAATACTCCCTTGCTTAGATTGGAATGTTAATATAACTTACAGTAAAAATAAAATAAAGGATTTTACTGAATTTGTCGATGACTGGGATAATGGCGGTCAGATATCAAAAGACCTTGGTGAAACCGACCTTTCATTTTCTCCTGAGATAATTGGCGGAAGTCAAATAACCTATAATTGTGTTAAGGGTATGAAATTAGCTTTTTTTACAAATTATATCGGAAAGCAATATATTGATAATACTTCTTCTAACCAAAGAATGCTTGATCCGTATTTAATTAACAACTTACTTAT
>JAIOSH010000103.1 GCA_021107685.1 Bacteroidales bacterium
ACCTTGGAGGATGATGTTGAGTATAACTGGATTAGTATGCAAGGGCTACCAGCATTAAAGGAGTGAAAATAATTTCATGTTTTACAAGCTCTCTGATAAATAACCATTAAGCAGGATTCAAAGCAACAAATCGTTTTATTTAAGTAGAGGAAGACCTCGTACTGTTAGTACGGAGATAGTTATTTGCGAGATGGCAGACTCACGCGCGGGTAGTTTGACATTGTCTAAATAAATTTAGTAAAATCTTAAATCGGCGCAAATAGATAAAAGTTTTTTTAAACACGGACTGTCCGTTGACAAGTAAAGCATTTCCACCGGGGGCCAAAAGTATCATTTTCGAAAACATGTTCCTTATTTTCCTTGCATTTTGGACAATAAATAATTCGTATTTCGCCTCTTTCTAACATAAATGTTCACCGACTTTATATTTTATTTTGAATCTGATAATTGATGGTTTTTATTGGTAATATACTATCGCTTAAGTATATCGTTTTTAAGAGACCGGGGGTTGGGGATGCCCTGGACTTGCAGTCCGGCGGAGGAACGGCTGGGGCTGCGGGATGGGGGGTTATGCTCGGATATGGAAGTTGAATTTCAAAGTCTTTTTTATTTATTAATCAAGGATTTTTTAGAAAGATATATATCTTTATAAGTTTTATTTTGATGCATGGAAAATGGTCAAAAAACAATTTTTCAACTTTTTAGTGGGGAAAAGCATTTTATTATTCCAAAATATCAGAGAGCATATTCATGGGATGAAAAACAATTACAAGATTTTCTTGAAGACACACAAAATCAAAGAATAGATAAAGATTATTTTTTTGGAACAATATTATTTCAAGATAGAGGAATGAAAGATGGTTTTGAGCATATAGAGATTGTCGATGGACAACAAAGAATTACAACTTTAATAATTTTCATGAAGGTATTATTAAAAGCATTATCTAGTAAAGACAATAATTCGAAATATTCAAGAGAAATAAAAAGATATATCAAAGATGACAATTTCTATAAACTCGAATTAATCCAATTGGACAATGACTTTTTTAAAACATATATTATTGATGATAATCCTTTTAATGAAAAATTCTTTAGTACACCTTCTCAAAAAAGATTATATTTTGCCAAGGATTATTTTGAAAAACAATTGAATAATACTGAATTAAATTTATTGGAAGAGTATAAACAAAAAGTTGAAAAAACCAAATTATTAACCTATTCAGTAACGGATACAGCTGAAGCAACGCTTATTTTTGAAACTACAAATGATAGAGGAAAAGCACTAACAAATTTAGAAAAGACTAAAAGTTTTTTAATGCATAAAGTTTATCTGACTAAAGAAAAGCCTCTTGAATTATTGAATTCAATTCATGATAGATTCAGTGAAATCTATCGGATTCTAGAAGAAATTGAGAATAATATTGATGAAGATAGTGTTTTACAATATCATTTTATTGCCCATTTAAATTGGGGGTATTCAAAGAAAAGTAAGGATTATCAAAAATATGTTCCTAAATTGAAAGAAAAAATAAATAAAATGATGAAATCTGATAATCCTGAAAAAGCAGCTAATTTTATTGATCAATATTCTAGAAAATTATTGGAAACATTTAGGGTTGTTAAAGAAATTCTAAACGACGAAAATCCTCATTTAAGAGATTTATTCATCTTAGGTAGATTATCATATTTTTACCCATTAATGATTAAATGCTATAAGTATGATAAGACCAAAAATAAATCTAATTTTTATAAAACAATTAAATTATTAGAAATATTTAGTTTTAAAGTATATGGTATTGGAAGTAAACCCTCAAATACTGGTGAAACTAAATTATACACTATTGCTAAAGATTTCAAAGGCGATTTTTTTGAATTGCAAAATCAACTTAAGAGAGTTATTGAAGAATATATTTCGAATAAAAAATTTAAATCATTGCTTTCTTCTTCAAATTTTTATTATGATTATTATAACCCAGAAATAATTTATTTATTTTGGAAGTACGAAAACTATCTTAGAACAACTGAACAGCCTATTGCAGCCGAGATGTCTGAAAAAGAATTCTTAAGTCCAAATTCAAGATTCAAATTGACTATTGAACATATTGCATCTCAAAATCCAAAAGTTTGTACATCAAAATTGGAATTACCAGAAATTGATGAAGAGTTTGAAGAAGAATTCTTACATTGCATAGGTAATCTGGCTTTTGATCCTAATTCAGCAAATGCAAGCAAAGGCAATAATGATATAGATATAAAAAATTCAAAATATTTTATTAAAGCACCATTTAAAATTCAAAATGAACTTAATGATTTTATTGTAAATAAAAAGTGGACCGAAAATTCAATTAAAAGAAGAAGTGATAAAATAATTGAATTTGCTATCGATTATTGGAATCCAGCTAATATCAATTAATTTACTGTGTAAATTTATGTAAAATCCCCCGAGCATCAACTCGATGCCTCAGACAAAGCGTAGCGCCGCCCGGGGTCGTTGACTGCAGCGGTAAATACTTCAGTGGACATTATTTTAGTGGTTTCATATAGAGTTCCAAATTACACTTACAGAGTAGTATATTTGATCACTTAATAATATTTAATAATAATAAGCACTTACCTACTAAATACATATGAATACCATAAAAAAAATAACCCCCTACGGCTCCTGGAAATCTCCAGTCACATCAGGTATGATCGTCTCAGGAACC
>JAIOSH010000212.1 GCA_021107685.1 Bacteroidales bacterium
AAATCTAAGCTGAATAATTTCTGATATAGCATAAGGCTATAAATAAAAATAACGTTTGCAATATGGCATGAAGCAGATTGCAAGTAATTCACTATCAAACCAAAATGAAGCTGAAACGGGCTAAAACCGCCCCAAATTAGCACTTCACCGCTTTTTGCTATATTGTGTGTTATAACCCGTGCTTTAACTTCTTTCATTTTATCCGTATAATTCTTCCAATTCAAGTTTTTTTATTCTAGACCTAATTGCTCCTTTTGCCCGCCCAAAATGTTTTGCAATATCACGCACATTAACACCTTCACAATACATTACAGTCAATTCATCATCAAGTTCAGTTGTCCAGGGTTTGTATGCATCCTTGTATTTTGCCCTGATTTGGTCAACTGAATATGCCTTTTCTATAATCGAATCTTTTAATTCTGTTTTTGGGACTCTTAAAATTTCTTTTTCTCTATTTCCTTCTTCACTTTCAACTCTCATTATATGTATTTGTGAAGAACGTGGTATTTCTTTTGGTATTAATGTTTGAGGAATATGGATACTATTTTTAGTTCTTGTAATAGCAACATAAAGAAGGTTAATCTCTTCATTTATTTTTGATAAATTTACTTTTTCCTGATGGTCGGTTTTTATTTTTTCTAATTTTTCTTCGTTAATAAAGTCATTCACGATTTGAATTGCATCATATTCCATTCCTTTACTACGATGCACGGTTGAAAAAATCATTTCTGCTTTTTCCTTTTCATCATTTTTAATGTGTTTGTCTTTGATTGCTTTTATTATTTGGGGAATTTTATTTCCGTATTCTTTCACGATTTCAACCATCATCCCAAGCTGAACATCCTCTGTTTTTTTTATGTAATCTACCAATTCTTCAAGATTTTTCATTTTCTTGATGAGTTTATCTTTAATCAGCCTACGCTTTCCATTATAAAGATTTAAAACATCATAAAGGGATGCTCCTTCGTCTGCATAAGTATATGAATTAATGTTCCCTTCAAAGTAAATATGCTTTACTTTCTTTTTTTCCGTAACGTATTCAATAGCCTTTAATAAAAGTCCTAGATTAGTTCGGGCAAGAACTGCTTTTGTTTTATATTTTTTGGTTGTTCCTTTCCCTGTAATTAAAATTGGTTTGTGTTCGCTTAAATGATTTTTCCACTTTAAAACTTCAATTGCAAGGTTTGCAATGTCTTGACTGAAACGAAAACTTGTCGAAAGATAGTAAATTTTAAATTCAGCTTTCTCTAAAGAGTTTACTGCAAAACGCCATCCGTAAATTTGTTGATGAGTGTCACCAACAATTACTTTAGTAGCTTTTTGTTTGAGAAATATGTCAAGCATTGCTGCTGATGCATCTTGCCCTTCATCAAATAATATATAATCAAAATTCAGTTTTGGATTTGAAAGCTGAAATTTTTTCAAATAAAAGTCGTGTGTGATTTCAATTTCTCCTTTGTCCATTTTGCTCAAAAAAAGTCTGGATTGGCTTTCTATGTAATTGTAAAAAGACGTTACAAATGTCTTTGCTTTGCTGTCTGAAACAACGTCAAGGTAGTTTAAATCCTTAATTTTTTGTTTGTCGCTATTACAAAAATATGTAATAAACTTGTTTATGTGATTGGCAATAATATATTCAGCATGTTTTTCTCCGTTTCCCTGTAGTCCAAGAAATTCAGCAATTTCGTGTGTCTTGTAACCATAAGAACGAACCTTGTAGTGGTTTTTGAAAACTATGTGTTTATATGCAAGTGAGTGAGCTGTTTCAACCTTTACATTACCAAGTCCCTTGTCTGCAAACTTTTTAATGGCTTCAAATTTTACTGATTTGTTAAAAGCAAGGTAAAGTATTTTATTGTTCTTCGGTCGAGCTTTAGCATACTCAATAATGGTTGTTGTTTTACCAGACCCAGCAACAGCATTTATTTTGATGTTACCAGTTGAGTTTATTATGTCATATTGCTCTTTGGTCAGTTCCATTTTAAGTCATTGTCATGCTTTGTCGGTTGTCTTTGCATTGGCTAAATGGTATGGCTATGCGTAGTGTGGAATTTTATTACACTTGATTTTCAATTTACCACAAATTCTAATTACTTGCATTTACTTTCAATTTCACACTGAAACCCGCATTACGTATAAGTTTTTTTACTTGCCAACATTCCTTTGTTTAACCAATTTTATACTTCTCTTTATTTCTCGTTTTAGTCTATCATTTTTAATAAGTTCATATTCTTTATTTAAAAATTTTTCACTCTCTTTAAATGCACTCATTGCACGAATAATCTTCCATTTTATTAATTCATTTTCAGAATAATTTTCGTAACAAGTTATTAAGTTTAACATTACTTCTTCTTTTTTATCATAAAAACAAATATATCCAATAGTGTCAATTGATTCGCTAATTTTTTGCGTATCATTTATTTTTAAATTTTCAATTAATAATGGTAATGCATCTTTGACTATTCTAATAATTGTTCGGGCAATAATGTCTCTCGGTAATGGATAATTGTTTTTCTTCAATTCTGTCTTTGCAATATGTTTATGTTGATTATTTCCTATTTTACTTAATCGTTTTACTAATTCAGGGATAGCTTTTTTTCCATAAGAAACAAGCGAATTGCAAATCTCAATTTTAGTATATAACTTATTTTCTTTCTCTAATGTTAAACACAAAGAGGAAATTGATTTTGGATTCTTTGTTTTTGCAATCAATCTGGCACTGACTGTTCTTTCAATAGCAGACTTACTGTTTAATAGTTCAATAAGTTCATCAAGAGTTTTTTCTGCAAATTTTATTTCAATTTCACTTGAAAAATATCCCCTATTTTCTAATTGTTTTTCAGTGCTTTTCATTTATTGCAATTATTCTCCTTGCTTGCAGGTAACAGTGTTGTAAGCAGTACTATCATCCGAATAATGTTGATTGTTGTTCTACTCGGATATTTTTATTTCAGATTAATTAACTATGAAAAACTAATACAGGAATATCTGTATGGAAAAGCATTTTCCTGGTAAGACTTGGTTTAAAAAATTTAGATATAATACCTCTCTTATGTGTTGTCAGTGAAATTATATCAATCTTTTTATCTAAAATAAAATCTTCGAGTCCTTTTAATATATCCTTATTTTCTAATATGTTACAAACTATATCATAATCCTTATATTCATTATTAAAATGCTCCTCTAAGCTCTCCATTTTAACTTTATCCCATACATTTTTAGGATCAAAACCAATATGTACACAATAAATTTTCATATTAAAAGGACGCACCAAACTCATTAATTTTCTTATTGCTTTAAAGTCAGAATCATCAAAATCAGTAGCATATACTATATTATTAATATTTTCTATCCCATTAAATATTGAATTTTCAGGAATAACCAATACCGGAATTTTAGCTTTTTCAATAATTCTTGTTGTAACACTTCCGATAATGTCATCAGTCTTTTCACCTTTTCCTTTTGTTCCCATAATTATTATGCCGGGATTATATGTTTCATTAAAATCTAAAATAGCATCATCAGGTGAACCCCTAACTAAAGAGTAATTTACTTTAACTCCTTTAATTTTATCTTGTTTAATCTTATCTTTTAAATTCTTGGTTAGTTCCTCAATATTTTGCTTTGCTTCTGTTTCAATATTAAGTAAAATTTTTTCTAAATTAACCTGATAAGTATATGTTTCATCAAAAGCCTCCGGCTCTATTATGGGACTGTAATAAGCATAAAGTAATTTTATTTCAGCCTTAAGCTTTTCTGCCAAGCCAATTGCATACTGGCATGCATTAACCGAACAATCCGAAAAATCAATTGGAACCAATATTCTTCTTACATTTTTTAATTTTTTTAATGTTCCTTCTTTATCTTTACCATATTCCAATTTAATTTCTTCAATAATTCTCAGGGCTTTTTCCAAATCCTTTTCATTAATTCTTACTCTAACTCCGCTTGCAATATCAGGTTGTATTAAATTAATATTTGTTAAAAAACATTCTATCCCTTCTGATTCAAGACGCCCCTTAAGTAATTGAGCTCTCGAATATGTATGTTTTGCTACAGTTACAATTTTATCTTCCATAATTTTTTTTAATTTACTTGTTAATAATTCTATTCTCTTGTTAAAAAAATTCTTACAATTTATACGAATATAAGGTTATAAATGTTCTGTATGATAATACAATTAGCTTTAAATTATAATAAATCTAAATAATGAATTGAAAAACCTTTAAAGTTCCTGATAATCAGGAATATTTTTAATAAATTGATAATTCTTTTTAGAATAATCAATAATACAACAATAATGAATTAGTCCGTTAGTTATGATAAAATATTTTACTTTTAAAGCCATATTGTATCTGGCAATTTGATCAAAAACCTTTTGATTTATTTTTATTTCAGGAGCTTTACATTCAATAATCATTATCGGATTAGCCGTATTATCATAAACAACAATATCAGAACGTTTTTTTGTATGGTATAATTTAAAACCCATCTCTATAGCAATTAAAGACTGAGGGAAGTTTTTTTCAGATATAAGGTACATAATAACATTTTGCCTAACCCATTCTTCAGGTGTTAAAGCAACATATTTTTTCCTTATTATATCGAAAATTTCAGTTCGCAGGTCTTTTTTCCTGATCTTAAATGAATATTCGGGGAAGTTTAATTTTTGCATTATTTACAGCATTTCTTTTGCTTTCTTAAAAGCATTTAAAATCCCTTGCGGATTCTTACCCCCTGCAGTAGCAAAATGAGGCTGTCCACCGCCACCGCCATTAATTTCCTTAGCTATTTCCCTAATAATATTTCCTGCATGTAATCCTTTTTCTTTTATTAGATTTTCAGATATCATCACAGTAAGATTGGCTTTCCCATCTTTCTCCGAACCTAATACAAGGAACATATCATTTACAGCATTTTTTAACCCAAAAGCAAGGTTTCTGATTGTAGCTGCATCAAGATTTACTTTCTCAGCAATAAAATTTATTCCATTACTAATTTCAATTTTATTTATCAGGTCGTCTTTTATATTATTAACTTTTTCATTATTCAACTCATCAATTTGTTTTTGAAGCTCATTGTTTTGTTGAAGTAGTGAATTTACAGCTTTTATAACATCTTTCTGGTTTTTTAATAATCCTTTTAAATCATTAATAATTGCAATTTGTGAATTATAAAAATCCTGTGCTTTACCTGCTGTAATGGCTTCAACTCTTCTAATACCTGCTGCAATAGCAGTTTCAGAAATTATTTTAAATATTCCAATCTGTCCGGTAGCTTTTACATGTGTTCCTCCGCAGAGTTCAACAGAATAATCCTTATCAAAAATTATTACACTGACAAAATCCCCGTATTTTTCTCCGAAAATAGCTGTTGCTCCCATTTTTTTAGCTTTTTCAATGGGAATATTTCTTAATTCGGTTAAAGGAATATTCTCCCTGATTTTATCATTTACCAAGGTTTCAATTTTTACAATTTCTTCATTTGTAAGTTTTGAGAAATGAGAAAAATCAAATCGCAAGTGATTCTCGTCAACTAAAGAACCTTTTTGTTCGACATGATTACCTAAAACAATTTTTAAAGCCTTATGCATCAAATGAGTTGCACTATGATTATTAGCTGTTAAAGTTCGTTTTTCAGGATTAACAACAGCTTTAAATGTTGCATTTACATCAGAAGGCAATTTTTTTGAAATATGGATATAGAGTTCATTTTCTTTCTGAGTATCTTCAATATAAATTTTTTCTTCACCATTCTGTAAATAACCTCTGTCACCGACCTGCCCGCCGGATTCGGCATAAAAAGGCGTTTTATTTAAAACTATCTGGAAAAATTCATTTTTCTGTGATTTTACTTTACGATATTTCACAATTTCAACATCAGCACTCAGGCTTTCATAACCAATAAATTCCGATTCATTTATTCCGGATTTTATAATGACCCAATCGTCAGTATTAACAACAGCAGCCTCGCGTGAACGGTTTTTTTGACTTTCCAAACCTTTAGTAAAACCCTGCATATCAACTTTCCATCCATGTTCTTTGGCAATTAATTG
>JAIOSH010000420.1 GCA_021107685.1 Bacteroidales bacterium
AAACAAACAAAGCAAGAAATAAATAAAATAATAGAAGAATCATTACTATTTATTATTATTAATATTCATCAAAGACAATTAAGTTTAAATTTCGCCCTTTTTAAAATGCCACCCAACTTTTAAATATATACTACCCTATGTGCTTTATTTCGCCTTTGTCTATTGTTGTGTGTTTTGTTAAGCACGTGGACTATTTTAATTTAACATATTGTGGCTGTTATTAATTGAAAAATTATAATTATAAGCAATTTGTAATATACAAATGTTAGTCAACGTGCTTAATGTACTGATTAATAATACATTTCCTATATCGAAATAAATATTTATTTTTTTTCAGGCAAATTTATATATGAAATATTTTAAATGTTCAAATTATCTAATTGACTTTTTATTTTTGCAAATGTTTATTTACAACATGAGTATTCACCCCGTTGGATTATTAATGAATATTTTCAGTTTGTTTCTGTAACTAATCCATTATTGTGCTTTTTAATTCGATTTCTTAAGTTAGATGTATAACCTGAATACCATTTACCATCTGTTTTACTTAATATATAGTATTCACGAGGCTTTTTTTTGGACATACCGCTAAACGTTATAACTTATCCCATAGATCCAAACGACACTCCAATGGAATATGCTAATGGCAAAATCAATTTGTTTGAAGCTTTTGCTGCCTTAGGAATTAATCAAGTTAAAAGAGTTTTCTGGTAATGTCAGCACCTAAGTTTCTTAATCTTCCATCAATATTTTGGTAACCCCTGTCAATTTGTTCAATATTATCAATAATACTTTTTCCTTTTGCTGATAAGGCAGCAATCAAAAGTGAAACACCGGCACGTATATCAGGCGAAGACATCAGGATTCCTTTTAGGGGATATTGGCGGTTTAACCCAATAACAGTAGCACGGTGTGGGTCGCATAAGATTATTTGTGCTCCCATATCTATTAGCTTGTCAACAAAGAATAAACGGCTTTCGAACATTTTTTGATGAATAAGTACAGTACCTTTTGCCTGTGTTGCAACAACAAGGGCAATACTAATCAAATCAGGAGTGAAGCCTGGCCATGGGGCATCGGCAATGGTCATTATTGAGCCGTCCATAAAGGTTTCTACTTCATATTGCTCTTGTTCGGGAATAAAAAGATCATTATTATGTTTTTCAATTTTTATTCCAAGTCTCCTGAAAATTTCAGGTATTATACCTAATGCGTGGTAATTAATATTTTTAATGTATATTTCCGATTGTGTCATAGCTGCTAAACCGATAAAGCTTCCTACCTCTATCATATCCGGCAGTAAAGTATGTTCAGTGCCTTTAAGATATTCAACACCTTCGATGCTAAGCAAATTAGAGCCAACGCCAGTAATTTTAGCACCCATATTATTAAGCATATTACAGAGTTGAAGCAGGTAAGGTTCGCATGCAGCATTGAAAATGGTTGTTTTACCTTTTGCAAAAACAGCAGCCATTACTATATTTGCTGTTCCTGTTACTGAGGCTTCATCAAGAAGCATATAGCAGCCTTTTAATTGGGAACCTTCAATTGTATATAAATTTTTCTGTTGGTCGTAATTAAATTTAGCTCCTAAATTTTGTAAACCTATGAAGTGAGTATCAAGTCTTCGTCTTCCAATTTTATCTCCACCCGGTTGAGGTATATATCCTTTTTTGAAACGGGATAATAGAGGTCCTAAAATCATTATTGAACCTCTAATACTTGAACCTTTTTCTTTAAATTCAGCAGATTTTAAATATTCAAGATTAATATCATCTGCCTGAAATGTAAATTTATCCTTATCAGTTTTGTTAATTTTAACTCCTAAATCCGATAAAAGTTCAATTAGTTTATTTACATCCCTGATATTAGGAATATTATTAATAGTAATTTTTTCAGGGGTTAATAAAGTTGCACACAGGATTTGAAGCGCTTCGTTTTTTGCACCCTGAGGATAAATTTCTCCTTTGAGTTTTTTACCACCAATAACTTCAAATGATGACATTTTATTAGTTTGAAATTTATTTATACTATTTTATCTTCTGTCTTTTCTTGTTTTACTGTAATTTCCTATAGAAGTACCTTCCCTTTTTCTTGTAAATTTTTTCTTTCTGTTTCTCGCTAAAATATCACCTGTTGTATTTAACGTTGTTTCATCGCTAAGCTTAAGCTTTCCTTTTGACAGAACATCAAGGTGTTTGGTAATTAATTCATCATTAACCGAATCTCTGTTCCAGTTCAGATATGATTTTTTTAAATGATTTGCAATAGTTTTTACTAAAGCGTCTTTTTCAGGACCATCTTCATATTCAATGGCTTTTTCAATGATGAGATTTAAATTAATACCATATTGACGAAAAGGAATATCATTATTTTTATAAGGTAATTTATCAGGTTTTGCATATAGTATATCTTTTGAAGGATAAGGAAAAGGAGAATCAACATCAAATTTGAAGTCAGAGATAATTATCATGTGATCCCATAACTTATGTCTGTTATCAATTGAATCACGGAATTGTGGATTCATTTGCCCCATAACAGATACAATTAATTTTGCATGTTTGTTTCTTTTTTCTTTGTCTTCAATAGTCATAGCATATTCTATCATCTTTTGAACATTCCTGCCATATTCTGGAATAACCAATTTGTTACGTGAAGTATTATATTTCATTATTTTAATTCGTTTAGAATTTTTTATTATAAATTGTTTAATTTATATTGTTTAAGAAAATTCAATTATAATGTAAGTTTTCAATAATAATATTTACTTAAGGAGATATTAAAAATTTTTTTCTTTAGATTATATTTTAAGATAAGAAATAGGAGTAATCTTGAAAATCTCCGAATATATTTTTTAGCAAAATTAAATAAATAAATTAAATAAATAACCTTTTTTTAAAAAAATTCCTAAAACGGGATACATGCGTATATATTTGTACAAGGAACCCTGTTATAGGCACTCCTGCAGGGCAACGGAGATATGAAGAAATAACATAAGTTACCACGTATAAGAATTAATAAATTCATTTAATTCATTAATTGATGATTCAAAATCAAATGCGTCATTTAATTGATAGTAATTCCCAATATCATAAGTGTATCCATAGGCATATTTTGCAAGTTCAAGTCGGGTATCTTCAAAATCGAATAAAAGCATTATTTCTTTAACCTGTGAAGATAACAGACAATTTGAATCAATTACTTGTTTGGCAATAGTAATCTTGCTGTCTTCAAAATCTTTTGATTTTATTGATTGTTTAACCAAATTAAAATCATCAGGTAACATTGGATGTGAACAACCGATAGGTCCGTTATATCCGTACAAATTTTGTGTTGGTGGGGGAGGAGCCGGCGGCAGGTTTGTTTCTGTAATAGTTGTGGAAGTTTGGGTTGTTGTATATGTAGTTGTTTGATTGGTATTATTTACTCCTAAATTAACATTCATTCCTGATTCAGCTTCATTAATATTAATTTCCATTGATATATTATTACCTGTTTGATTATCACCGGTTCCTTCAGTCATTTCAACTTTTGTTTGTGTTTGAGTTATGGTTGTCGTTACCGGTGGTGTAGCAGTATATACTATTACTGTTTGACCGGTTGGAGGAGGTGGAGCTTGTGCAAGCTGAATTTCATTCATAAATCTTATAACATATTTTCCTTTTTTATTCTTTTTTATTATAAAAGTAGTTTCCGTTCCCTGTGTAATTACTATATTTTTATCAAATTCCTGCAAAAAAGGGTCATCAAATATAATTCTTACTTTATAATTTGGAGCAGGCAAATCAGTAATTTTAACATTTGTTTCAGGATTAGTATTTTGACTAATACTATTAAGAATAACCGTAAACTTTTCTCCATTATCTGTGAAAAATATCAAATTGGATTTTTGTGCTGTAACAGATAAAAAACTTAAAAAAGTAATACTGAGTAATAAAATTTGTTTTTTCATCTTTATAATGATTTTTAAAGTGTTAAGAAATTATGAAAATAATTAATAAAATAATCTTGCAAAATTACTAAATTTTGTATGTTTGTCAACTTTATTTTTTATAGAATTTGGAAATTAATATAATGATTATGAATAACACAATTGGTATCAGGCACGAAGATAAATATAATATGGAACGACGTGCTCCTTTAATACCAAAGCATATTAAAAAATTAATTGAAAATCAAAACATTAATGTTATTGTTCAGAGTTCACCAAAAAGAGTTTTTAAAGACAATGAATTTGTAAAAGCCGGTGCTATTATTACTGATAATTTATCTGAAAGTCCTGTAATTATTGGTATTAAAGAAATATCTCTTTCATTTTTTGAAAAAGACAAGACTTATGTGTTTTTTTCTCATGTTATTAAAGGGCAGGAATACAATATGCCTATGTTGAAAAAAATGATGGAATTAAAATGCAATCTTATAGACTATGAAACAATAGTAGATGAATTTGGAAGAAGATTGATATTTTTTGGAAAATTTGCCGGACTGGCAGGTATGATCAATTCTTTATGGTCTTTAGGATTACGTTTAAAAGAGCAAGGTCATGAAACACCTTTTCTTAGAATAAAACAATCACATAAGTATGATTCATTGGATGAAGCAAAAAAAGTCATTTCAGAGGTGGGATATGAAATTGCCGAAAAAGGTCTTGTAAAAGAATTAATTCCTATGGTTATTGGATTTACGGGTTATGGTAATGTCTCAAACGGTGCACAGGAGATTTTACAATTATTACCAATTAAAGAAATTTTTACAAATGAACTTTTAACATTAAAAGATAGAAGCACTATTCCGAATAATTTATTATATAAGGTGATTTTTAAAGAGGAAGACTTATCAGAGCCGGTTTTAAAAGATTATGAATTTGAGCTTAATGATTATTATGCTAATCCGCAGAATTATAGAAGCAAATTTGAGCAATATATTCCACACTTAACAGTATTGATGAATTGTATGTACTGGGATGAAAGGTATCCAAGGATTGTAACAAAAGATTATTTAGAGAAATTATTTTCACAGGGAACTCCAAAATTAACTGTAATTGGAGATGTTACTTGTGATACCAATGGTTCAATTGAATGTACTCATAAAGGTACTGAAATTGAAGACCCGATATTTGTTTATAATCCTTTTACAAGAAAACCGACAATGGGATATAAAGGTGAAGGTATTCTTGTAATGTCAGTTGATATTTTGCCGAGTGAATTACCTCGCGAGTCTTCTATTGCATTTAGTGATGTTTTGTTAAAATATATTAAACCAATAGCAAATGCCGATTATAGTGTTTCATTTAATGAATTGGATTTGCCAGGTCCTATTAAAAAAGCTTTGATTCTTCATAAAGGAAAATTAACACCGGATTATAAATATATTGCTGAGTATTTATAATTTGAAACTAAACAAAATATTAATTTTAATTATATAATTTTATCTGTCTCGGTGGAGATTTAAAAATAACTTAGTTTTTTTATTGTTAACCAAATAAATTTTATAAAATGAAAAAAGTATTAATTCTTGGTGCAGGAATGGTTGTTAAACCAATCGTTACCTATTTATTAAAAAAAGGTTTTTATGTTACTGTTGCAACACGTACAAAATCAAAAGCCATTGTAATGATTGCAGGGCATGAAAATGGAAATGCCTTACAATGGACTGTGGATGATACTGAAACAT
>JAIOSH010000607.1 GCA_021107685.1 Bacteroidales bacterium
GTTGTTTTAAATTTTTAATATATCTCTTTTCATCAAATGGTTTTCCATGTTTAATTACATCAAATATTTCAACCGCAACACATTGTCCAATAAATTGTTTTGTTTCAAAAGAGTTATATCCTAAATTAATAAGTCTTTTATAAGTCAGATTAGTTTCAGGCGGATTATTACTCTTAATCTGATTTTTTATTATTTCAAAAATTTGCTCTCTAAATATTTCATTAGTTTCCATTATATTTTTGTCTTTTTTCTGCTTGTGCATAACGGCAGTCTGTCTAAAAACCCTGAATATTATTATTTATTCACAATCTAAAATTTTCTAAATAGCTGTTTTTTAATATTATACGTTTTGCTGTTTTGTCAAAATAATTGCTTTTTAATAGTTTTTAGTGTTCGCTCAAAAATTAAATCCGATTTTAAGAAGGAAAAATCGTGTAATTCCATTGAGGTAGTACGTCGTGATATTTGACATTAATTTTTCTCATTTCATCATCGGATATTTTAATTCCCTTTTCATAAACTGTCTCATCTAAAATTGCTTTTACACTTAAGCCTGTTTTTGTTTTGGTTGTATTGATATAGTTTAAAATAATTTCGTTATTCATAAGCGGTTCACCAGCCCAATTTTTACTTATCTCACTAAATAATCTATGCTCAATAGGATTGTATTTTGAAGTTCCTGGAGGATAATGGCAAACAGTTACAGTTATTCCATACTTGTCGCACAATAATTTCTTAATACATTTTTTCCACAATCTATTTTTTGAACCATTACTTCCCCCTCCGTCAGCGAATATCAACAGTGAATTTTGTGTAGTAGTTATCTTGTTTAATTCATTTTTCCACCATTTTGCAATAGAGTTCACTGCAAATTCGGCTGTATTATAAGAAACACCTCCGACAACGAAGCCTTTATTGCTATCAATATTGTAAATGCCATAAGGGATAAATACCCCAGATGCTAATGACCTAAAGTCATACGCATTTACTTCTTTAGGATTTATACACCATGTAGCACCCTTGTTTATAAAATTTCCGACTAACTCCCTTTTTTTAGCATCTACACTTATGCTTGGGATATTTTGTTTTTGGGAGGCTTTACGCATCTGATCAATATAAATAAATTGTTGATTTCTTTTTTTTCGGGATTCAGGCGTTGATTTCTTTGGGTCTGATTCTATTTTTTTATAATTGATCTTCAACGAGTATCCCATATCCTTTAATAACTTTCCGATTGTATTGGGACTTACATGTGTATTTTCTGTTTCAAGTGCGTCTGCAATTTTCTGAGTAGTAGTTTTTGTCCATTTTATACCTGTAATAGGGTCGCCAGCAGTATCATATCTAATCAGTTGTTCGATTTTTTCTATTATATCAGGAGTTTTTTTTTATTTCAGGTCTTCCTGCTCCCTGTTTGCGTACTCTATCTTTTTCAAAATCAGCACTTATTAATTCCTTCCTGCCCTTACTAACTGTTTCAGGATCTGTTTTTAATAATTTTGATATTAGTTTGTTACCTCCATGTCCGATTTTTAATGATTCCAAGCCTGCATATAATCTTCTTTGCTTTTCGTCCAATATACTGTAAAACAATATAATTGCCGCTTTTAATTCATCTCTAATAACATGGCTTGATAGTTTTCCAATATTTAAAACTGTTGTCTCATTTTGTAATTTGCGTACGATTATTTGTTGTTTCCTGCGCGGAAAACATCTTGCAAAATATACATATTTTCCACTATATTTTTCCCTGTACAATTTATCTTTTTTATATAGTCCTATTAGTGACAGCTTAACATCAACATGTAATTTATTCTGTAAGTCTTTTGCTGTATACCCTGATACAGAATTATTTATAAAGTGGTAACATGTATTAATTAGGGTATCAAATTCTGAAAAATATACCGACTTATAACTCCATAATCCTTCTTCCGAAAATTTAGCTATTGATTCAATTGTATAATATTTTCCCTTATGAGAATAACTGGTAATGTAAGATAAATCTCTAAGCCTACGAATAATGGTCATCCTTGCTGTGCTATTAAGATATTCACAAATTTCTTTAAAAGTTACTATCTTCTTTGATAAGATTAACTCCTTAACCTTTTGTTTGTTAGAGCTTTGCATACTACAAATTGGTATAATTAAAACTTTTTTGCAAAAATAAGTATAATTATACCAATTTACAAATAACAATAAATTATTTACCAATATATTGATATACAAAAGTAAATATTTATAATTGTGTCGATTAAAGTAAACAACAAGATGGTATATTTATGCTCTAAAATCCGATTTTATTTTGTGGTGAGTACTTAGTATAATATGTCATTGACACTACCTATTTTTATTTGCATAAAAAAAACAAATTAGGGTATTGTTATAAAAAAATTATTACTATATTTGTTATGCCAAATAATTCAAAATCAAATTTAGTTTTAACAAATAATTCAAAAATTAATAGGAGCATTTATTATGAAAAAATTAATTTTTACAATCTTGATTTTCCTTATTGGAATGTTACAAGTACAAAGTCAAAACGAATTTAAAAATTCAGAAGAACACAAAGTATTTAAACAAAATTTGATGGATGAGGTTAAAGGGAATTTTACAAATTATATTAATCCAAATACATCATTTAAACAAAAAAAAATCAAATCGGTAATAACTGATTATGGAAATGCACCCGACTGGAATTGGGCATCTCAGTTCGGTGGTTCTGGACCAGACTATGGCCGGGATGTAATTACTGATGCTACTGGTAATATTTATCTGGCAGGCGCTTTTTCAGGAGAAATTTCAATAGCCGACATCACCTATACTTCCATAGGAATCAGGGATGCAATTGTCGCAAAATTTGATGATACAGGCAACCTTGTTTGGATAAAACAATTATCAGCCTCAGTTAATGAAGAAATTGATGCCTATGGAATATGCCTCGATGATTCTGAAAATATTTATGTAACAGGATATTATACAGGTAGTGTAACATTAGGCACTAATACTTTACCTAATGTTGCGCAGCAAAATTTATTCTTCACCAAATTAAATTTTTCAGGTGAAGTAATGATGGCAAAAAATCACGGTAATGCAGAAGACACCGAAATCGGCTTTAAAATAGACACTGACGATAATGGAAATATTTATATTCTTGGTTCAACAAATGGTTCTATAAGTTATAGTAATTCAAGTATTATTTTAAAATATGATTCGAATGGTTCCTTCCTAATGGATTATGTAAGCGAAGAGAATTTTATTGATTTTGCTGTTTTTGGCTCAAGTATATATTTTACAGGAACAATTCTTGGTGAAGGTTATATTGGAGGTTTCTATCTGGTTCCTATAAGTTTTAACGATGCTTTTATCGCTAAATCTGACCTTGAAATAAATTTTGAATGGGTTTCAATGGCAGGGCATAATAGCGATTATGGTCGTAGTTATGCAAGTAGTTTATTCATTAATCAAAATGAAGAAGTTTTTATAGTAGGTTGTTTTGAAGAAGATTTTGTATTGGGCGATTTTGATATTGAAGGATATAATGGATTTATTACAAAATGCACATCCGCTGGAGATTTTTTATGGCTAAATAAATTTACAGATGAATTTTATAGCTCCTATCATCAAGAGTATTCAAAAATATGCGGTAATAATAATTATGCTTATGTGAATTATAAAGAGACTCTTATTAAGTTTGGTGCATCTGACGGATATAGGATGGAAACTGAAGACTTGGATTATGAAGTTGAGAGCCTGGATTTTGATTATACCAACAATAAAATTAATATAACCGGAAGTATCGAACAGTTGGTTTATATCTCCAAATTCAATAATTTGCTTAATGAAGAATGGTTAGTACAGTTTGAAGGCAATTCTGCTTTTGCATGGGTTCTAAGCATGAGAACGGATGACTCAGGAAATATTTTTACTTATGGGTATGCTTCAAATGAATTACAATATTTTGGACAACCTGTTGAAAAGGGTTTGTTTATCAGCAAGCAAAACGGAAAAGGTGATATTATCTGGCTAAATCATTTTCCTGATGCTATTGAATATTGTCAATATGGGAGCTACATGGCAATTGACAACTTAAACCAAAGCGTATTCATAACAGGAACCATTGATAACCCTTTAATAATTCCCGGTATTACAACTCTGGTACCTGATGAAAATGGAAGTGTTTTTATTATTAAATATGACTTTGATGGTAATTATCAGTGGTCGTTGCTAGAAAATTTTTGTGGAGATAATCTTTGTTTAACACCTGATCATTCTGGAAATATTATTTTATGCGGAGTATTTTGGGGGACAATAAATATTGGTAATACTATATTAACCTCAGCAGGTGGTGATGACATCTTTATTTCAAAATATAATTATAATGGTGAATTTCAATGGGCAATTAGAGCAGGTGGAGATGGAATGCCGGATTATAGCGGATTAGTATCTACCGATGCAGCGAGCAACATTTATTTAACAGGCGAGTTTACTTCTGAAAATGTAACCGTCGATAATTACCCTATTACACTTGAGGAAGGTGATGGCAATATTATTTTTGCAAAATTAACCCCTGACGGAATAGTACAATGGGTAACTTCAAAAGCAGGAAGTACGATTCCTAATGGTGATTGGGATTGTTGGCCTACAGGAATAAAAACCGATGCACAGGGATATACCTACATTAAAGGCTGGCATGGTGATTCAACATATTTTGATAATTTTATGCTGAGGAGTCCTTATTATTATTACAGTTATTTCATAGCAAAATTTGATCCCAATGGAAATACAATATGGGCTAATTCTATACATGAACATAATTATGGTTTTGATTATAACCAAATGGATATTGATTCTGAAGGCAGTGTTTACATAGGTGCACAAATAAGGGATACTATTCATTTTGGGGATGATTTTGATTATGTTAATGTGGGGGAATGTGACCTATTCGTTGCAAAATACACAACTATCGGCGAACTTGACTGGGTGAAAATTATGGAAAGTTCGGCGGGAACTAATTGGATAAGTAGTGTTTCCGTTTTTGATACAACTAATGTTTTTATAGGAGGATATTTTAATAATTATATTTCTTTCGGGAATAACGAAAAGTATTCTAATAGTAGTCATGGTTTTATTGCCATGATTGGTGAAGATATTTCCGGATTTGAAGATGTATATAATAGACTTGATAATAGAATATATATTTATCCAAATCCTTTTTCTACTAAAACAACAATTAAATTTACTAATCCTAATCACTCAAATTACAAATTATCAGTTTTCAATATTTCAGGAAACAAAGTATTTGAAATGGATAATATTAAATCGGACAAAATAGTATTTGAAAAAGGCAACCTCCCAAAAGGAATTTATCTGATTGAACTCAAAGGGGAGAAGGTTTTTTGGGGGAAGATGATAATTAAGTGAGACTATAAATTTCTAATCATCATAGATAAACACGGAAAATAAAGCTACGTATCATAAACACAGTAAGTATCAATTATCCAACCCCTTAACTTTGAATAAATCGTATATTTACTGCTGTGATGAGATCTTTTTTGACATGGTTGAGTTATAGTATTTTGAAAAACGTTTTTGCTAACATATTAATAGACTGCGTTTAAGAGCATTTTGAACATATTGTGATATAATTATACCATATTGTAAAAAAATTGTAATTGTATTATACATACGTATTCCTTGTATTACAAAACACTTTTTTTGACATCATGCCTTAATTATCAATGAATTGCAAAAGGGATAACAGACAATAACAATTTTGTTTACGTATTTAAAATACCGTGATTATCTATGATTAATCTTAACTGAAAAATCACTGATGCAACGGGATGATAAAACTATATCTCAACTAAATATAAACAATTATCTCATTAATATCATCTTTTTAATGAACACTCGTTTGCCTGCTGATAATTTATATAGATAAATACCCGGGGAACAGAAATTATTTTCTGCGTCTTTCCCATTCCAAATAATAGAATATTTTCCTTTGGTCATTTCGTTTTCCGAAATAA
>JAIOSH010000158.1 GCA_021107685.1 Bacteroidales bacterium
ACAGGACACACACCCGAATGTCAACGCCGGGTGGAGTTAGCTTACTTGGGAATTTTTCTTCAACTCAATCAGCACTTATTGTTCCCCAACCGTGTAACGATTCTCTTTATTATGTTTTTACAACCGGGCATTGGGGGGATGCTTCAGGGCTTAATTATTCAATTGTTAATATCAAAGGGAATTTAGGAAATGGTGTTGTTACATCAATCAATAATAACCTATTACCTGGTAACAACTCTACTGAAAAGTTAACATACGCCCACCACGGAAACGGTATCGCTGTATGGATCCTGACGCACGGTCATGGCACAAATTCTTTCTATGCTTACCAGCTTAATTGTGAAGGAATATTACTACCACCGGTCATTAGTTATGAAGGTAGTGTTTATTCGACTGTTTATAGTAAAGCAGGATACCTTGAAGCCAATCCCGATGGAGATTTATTGGCTGCAGCAATTTACGATAACTCTGTTAATTCTTTTGAAGTATTCGATTTCAATAATAATACTGGTGTAGTCGGTCCTATGATTGGGTCCTTCGGCTCTGGTACGTCATTTAATTATGGAGTAGAATTCTCTCCCGATGGACGACAATTATACGTCTCAAATTTTTATAGTTTGTGGCAGATTCCTGTGGCACCAGGATCTATGGGTGCCCCGATTTCTATTCCCTCAATAGGCATAAACTCTAATAACTGGCTCGGTGCAATGCAACGGGGTCCGGATGGTAAAATATATATAGCTCGTAATAGGAGTACCTCAATTGATGTTATTAATAACCCGAATGCTGTTGGGCCATCTTGCGGTTATGTCCCATTATCAGTACCCATTGCAGGGGTCTGCAAATTGGGACTTCCGGCATGCTACAGTAAAAAATGTGAGGATTATTTAACACAATGCTGCTATCTCGCATTAGGATATAGTTTTATGTCTTCACGAATTATTCCCGAAGATCCCGATATGCTTAATATTTTGTCTGATAATCTTGAAAATCTTGATTCTGTTAGAAATACGGCAGGAATGGTGTTAAGTAAAATCGGACCGATGTGGGTAAATAATATTGGTGATTGGATAACTACTGAAGGATATTTGTTCCATATGAATGCTGAGGATGAACTTTGCATAACAGGCTATGTAATTGATCCGCAAACCCCAATAGGTTTGACATTAGGTTATCAAATGATAAGCTATTTGCCTGAATTCCCTATCAATACTTCTGATGTTTTTGCAGATGTTTTAATAAACCTCGATTTTGTACAAAATTCACAGGGACAAATGTTTAGAAAAATAGGGCCAAACTGGGTTAATGGAATCGGAGATATGAATCCCTGTGAGGGTTATCTTGTAAAAATGAATGCTGAGGATGTGCTTATTTATCCTGAAACATCAGATAATCTGACTGCAAATAAAACTCAAATGCTTGAACATTATAGAGTTATTGACGCTAATCCTTATGACCCGGTCTGGACAATTTATTTTGAAAAAGGGGCTTTAAACATAGGTGATGAAATTGGGGTTTATGATGGAGAAATACTTGCAGGTGCAGGGGTTGTAGTTTCTGATAATATTCTTGAAAATTCTATTCCGGTATTCAGTAACCTCTATAAAATCGGTAATTATCCTATATTCAAAGTTTGGAATAAAAATGAAAAAGAAGAATTTCTATTAACAGATTATTCATATATAAATCCTTACGGAGATGCATATATGAAAGAACTTTTTCCTGAAACAGACGGAGAATATAGCATGTTAAACTTTTCTGTTACCGGAATATCGGATAATGACAATAAGCATCCTTCTTTATCAATCTATCCGAATCCTTCGGAAGGAATATTTAATATTTTATTTGATGGAGTAATGGGAAATGTACAAATAAAAATTGTTGATTTACAAGGCAATGAACATTGTTATTTTGTAATTGACGGAATAAAAACCATCACAACAAAAAAACTTGACTTATCACTATTACCGGCCGGTATATATTTTATTAGCATTATTGGTGATAACTTCACAGAGGTGAAGAAGATAGTCATTCAATAGTCATTGATGACCATTTAATTGTCAATGGTCAGTATCATTAAAAAAGGAAAACCTGTCAGATTGATTAAAATCCGGCAGGTTTTTTAATAAAATAAACATAGACCTGATTATTTACAATTTAAATATTTTAAACTCTTTTTATCACTACTTTAAAAGTAGCATTTTTTTGGTTCCGGAAAAATTATTTCCTATTTTCAACTGATAGAAATAAACACCTGAACCAACAGGTTTTCCTAAATCGTTTGTTCCGTCCCACACGACTGACTTTCTATTATTGTCTGAAGACGAATTGCCAATAATTAGTGATTTTACTTTCTGCCCTTTGATATTATATATTTCAATCTTTGCGTCTTTGCAAGAAATATTAAAAAAAATTGTAGTTATTGATTTGAAGGGGTTAGGGTAATTTGTCAGATGTCCTGCAACTTCCGGCACAATATCATTGATACCTGTTATAGGGTCTAATGTGAAATCAACAGTAACAGTCTGGTCTTCCAATACATCTACATCCTCAATAGTGAGAGTATAATATCCTTCGGCAGTACATGTAACATCATACAAACCAACAGGAACATTTTCTAATAAATATGTCCCGTCAAATCCGGTTGTATCGGAAATATCTTCAATAGAAACAATAGCATTTTCTATTGGATCGCCTGTATTAATATCAGTTACAGTTCCGTTAATATTACCGCAAGTCAACAAGTCGTCATCCCGGAAGATAAGAAATGAAGATTCAGTTGTAACATATAAATAATTATCAAGCACTGCAACATTATAAGAGCATCCGGGAATCGGATATGATTCAACAAGGAGAGGCGCTTCAGGGTCGGAAATATCAATTTTTAACAAATTATAGTCGGCAATATAAGCATAATTACCTGCAATATAAATACCTGTTGCACCGGTAACTTCGTCGTAAGTACAAATAATTTCAGGATTATAAATATCGCTTATATCCACAATTTGAAAATGTTGGTCACAAACAAGATATAGCAAACTATCACGCACAAAAATATCCCTGGTATAATTACAGGCAGTTGTTAAAGTACTTATTATTTGTGGGTTTGCCGGATTACTTACGTCTGCTGTCCACAAAGAATATTCACCATCTCCGGCAATAAAGGCATACCCGTTGTTAACACAAATTCTAAGCCCATCACCGCTAAGGGTTAAAGAACCTTCAAGCGAAGGGTTTGACGGATCCTGTAAATCCAATATTTTAAGAATATTGTCATCTAAAATATATACAAACGAATTGCCTGCATACATATCTTTGGCAGAAGATTGATATTCTCCGGCAAGCTGTGGCGCTTCAGGGTCAGTTACATCAATGGTAATAAGTGTGGTTGTCCAATCAATATTTTCCTGCATATAAACATAATTATCTTTTATGTCAATATTATTAGGCATTGCCCAAAGGCCCATTGTATATTC
>JAIOSH010000113.1 GCA_021107685.1 Bacteroidales bacterium
ATTTCTCGCTCCATTAGAAATGACAGTTTTGAATAGTTTTCGTGCAGGCATTAATTAACAATTTGTATCCTGTAGCTTGTTTTTTATTACTGATCACCGAATTGAACGCAGAGACGCAAAGACGCAGAGAAAAATAACCATTAGTTGTCACTAATTGCCTACTGCCTACTACCCCTCCCACTCACTCCACCTTAACCATCTTCCTTACTCCTGCTGTTTTACCATTGACAAGGAGCGAATAGTAATAAATACCGGTTTTGAGATTTATGGCTGAAAACTCTGCATTATGAATACCTTTATCTAAAATTCCCAGAGCTTTGCTTGTTACTTCTTTTCCAAGCACATTGTAAACTTTAATGATAACATTTGCCTTGTGCGGGATTGAGAAACTTATGTTTGTATTATCTTTAAAAGGATTTGGAAAACAATTTATAATTTCAGGTTTTGTTTGTTCAGAAATATATGTTCCTACAGAATCGTAAACATAAATATAGTTTTCTTTAAGGAAAGAATTAGTATCGTAATCGTCATAAACTTTTAAATTAACAGAATACCATCCGGTATCAGCATAAGTATATACAGGATTTTCATCATACGAATCAACAATTCCATCATTGTTGAAGTCCCACTCATACGAATTTATATCTCCGATTGAATAATTGTAAAATTGAACATCCAAAGGCATATCACCTGTAACGTAATATACACTGTCAATGGTTTTTATTGTAAAAGCACCATTGGCATTTTCTTCTGATTTAGCAGAAAAGTTTGCAAGTAAGGGTTCCTGTCCTTTAGCAAAAGGATGAAAAACTTCAAAGGTAATACCATAATCGGTTGAATGTAGAATATAGGTGTGAGCGTTTTGCCACATCATATTAATAAAGTTATACATTATGTATAATTCACCATCTTGCCTCCCGCCCATTATTGAAAACCCATTTTCTAAATTTAGTAAATTAGTCTTAATTAAGTTAACTCCAAAGTTATAGCTGATATATATATGTTTTAAAGTTAAATTTGAAAGATAAATCTCACCAAAATTATTACCTCTCGTTAATTCAACTATATTATTTGCTTGAATACTAATAGTGTTTATCAATTCTACATTATTAAAATTATCTGTGGTAAAAAATAAATAAACAGAGTCAAAAACATCATCTTTATATGACATGAAATATCCGTTATCATTAAATCCCTTTTCTGCTTCTTTGAAAATCCCAAATGCTCCATTACCAGCATGTGAAGTGAAATTATTACCATAATCTTCACTATGTGCTATTGCGTGTTCAAAAACAAATCCTATATTCTCTGAGTTACATAAAGGAATTCCTATTCCTGAATTTTTAAATACCCAACTATTTTGTGATCCAAAACTATTGGAAAGAAAAAGAGAACCTTGCATATTTGAATAATAAATTATCCCTTGTGATTTTCCTGCTGTAATTGACATCATGTTACCAGCATTAATACTATCCATACATATTATAGTTTGACCAAAGTCAATTGAACGATATAAAGCCAAGTCTGTAAAAGTAGGTCCAACTATATAAATCTCTCCTACTGCTGGTCCACGTGTAATATGATAATCTGACAAAGAGAATATTGATAATAAACTAAATACAATTAATAAGCAAAATTTTTTCATGGTAATAAGATTTTAATATTAAGTATTCAAAAATAACAAAAATATTTATAAATTACTAAATTTTTTAGTAAAATAATTGGGGAAATATTTATTGGTTTTATAAGCAGTTCAATTGTATGTAAACTGCTCATATAAAGCTATTGAGCCACCTTCTGTTGTGTCCCCTGCCGATTCAGGTGCAGGATAGACCAACATTTCATAGATTTTTATTGAATCTAAAATAATTACATAAAATTTATTTAATTTTGCCGTTTAATAAAATACTAAAATGTTATATACAAAAGATAAAATAATTGATGCACTACGTCATGTTGATGACCCTGATTTGAAAAAAGATCTTGTATCACTGAACATGATTGATAATATTAAAACTGATAATAAAAAAATCAGCTTTTCAATTATACTTACAACCCCGGCTTGCCCTTTAAAAGGCAAAATAAAACAGGATTGTATTGATGCTATCCGTAAATATGTAGATAAGGATGCAGAAATTGAAATTGAATTAACTTCGAGGGTTACTACAAAAAGAAAAGAAACGGAAAAAATGATGTCTGGAGTTAAAAATATTATAGCAATAGCTTCCGGAAAGGGAGGTGTAGGAAAATCAACTGTTGCGGCAAATTTAGCAGTAGCTTTGGCAAAAACCGGGGCTAAAACAGGTTTAATTGATGCAGATATTTACGGTCCTTCAATTCCCATGATGTTTGATGTAGTAAATAGCAGACCATACGCTACTGAGAAAGACGGTAAGACCAGAATTATCCCAATTGAAAAATATGGTATTAGCTTACTTTCAATCGGTTTTTTTGTTGAACCCGATAAAGCCCTTTTGTGGAGAGGTCCAATGGCATCAAATG
>JAIOSH010000033.1 GCA_021107685.1 Bacteroidales bacterium
AAAAAGACTAAGTAGTGTTTGGTTCAGAATGTCCGATTTCTTCGTTATACTCGTCTTTAAACCCAGTCATCCCGACAATTCGGGACTCATGAGTTTAAAGACTTCGCAAGCCTCGAACTCGAACATTCTGAACCAAACACTGACTTTATAGACAGGCACTAAGTAGAGTTCGTCCACAAAGTCGCATAGCGACGAACTATTTGTAACCCCTGACGGTAGTCAGGGGTGATAATGAGAGAGTTACAAAAGTCCCGTAGGGACGACCTATAAAAAATCGGATATTATGAACAAACACTAAGTAGTGCCTTGCACGAAAACATTGTTTAAAAATTTAAATTGCAAATTACAAAATGAAAACCAAAGAACAAATTTTAGAAAACACAATTAAGAGATGTCGGGAAAAAAATATTATTCTTCCGACCTATAAACAAATGCGAAATCCTGAATTAATACCTGATAAAATAAGAACCAAATTAAAAAATATCGGATTATGGGATTTAAATTCATTAAACATGTTCAGAATCACATGGAAAAATGAACCCGTAAAATTCGGAGGAGAATTTGGCAGTGTTAATTATATAGAACTACCTACTGAGTTAACAGGTGTAAAAGCGAGGATATTAGTTTTAATTGGAAAATTTTTCCCTACAGGATCTCATAAAGTCGGAGCAACTTTTGGACCTTTGGTTGAAAAATTAGTAACAGGTGATTTTGACCCTACTACACAAAAAGCATTATGGCCGTCAACAGGTAATTATTGCAGGGGAGGGGCTTATGATTCCTATCTTTTAGGTTGTGATTCAATAGCAGTATTACCTGAAGAAATGTCGCAGGAACGCTTTGATTGGTTGCATAAAGTCGGTGCAGAAGTTTTTGCAACTCCCGGTTGCGAAAGTAATGTTAAAGAGATTTATGATAAGGTAAAAGAATTAAAAGCCGAACGTGGTGATAATATTGTAAATCTTAATCAATTCGATGAAATTGGAAATACACTTTGGCATTATGCTGTTACAGGTCCTGCAATGGAAGAAGTTTTTAATTCGGTGAAGTTGCAGGGTAACAGATTTAGTGCTATTTTTCTGACACAAGGCTCTGCCGGGACTTTAGGCAGTGCTGATTATATCCGCGAAATTCATCCCATGGTTAAAGTTTGTGCAGGCGAAGCTTTGCAATGCCCTACTCTTCTTTATAATGGCTATGGAGGTCATCGTATTGAAGGAATTGGCGATAAACATGTACCATGGATACATAATATTAAAAATATGGATATGGTTGCAGGAATTGATGACGAACCTAATATGCATATTATGAGATTATTTAATGAACAGGAAGGGAGAAATTTTTTAATTAAAGAAAAAAATGTTGACCCTGAAATTGTCGGGAAATTAGACCTCTTAGGAATTTCTTCCATAGCAAATCTGATGGGTGCTGTTAAAATGGCTAAGTATTATGAAATGAACGAAAATGATGTAATATTTACTGTTGCAACAGATTCAATGGAAATGTATCAATCAAGGATGATAGAAGAATATAAAAGATTTGGTGAGTATGATAATAAAAAAGCAGCTATTACTTATGAGGCTGATCTAATGGGAATTGGAACTGATAATATGATTGAAATGACCTATTATGAAAAAAAACGAATGCATAATTTAAAATATTTTACATGGATAGAGCAACAGGGAAAGACTGTGGAAGAACTAAATGCACAATGGTATGATGAAAATTACTGGAAGCATCAATTTGCAAAAGTAGATGAATGGGATCAGGAAATAATTGAATTTAATGAAAAAACAGGATTAATGAAACAGTATTTGTAATTTTTTTTTAGCAAAATTTTTTCAAAGACAGAAGACAGAAGTCAGAAGACCGAAGTCAGAAGACAGAAGACAGAAGTCAGAAGACCGAAGTCAGAAGACCGAAGTCGGAAGATATTTACTTCGGACTTCCGACTTGACCTTTAAGTCGCTATGTATTTACTAAATTTTTCAGGTTAATTTAAATAAAAAAATTTATGTTAAAAGCAGCATTTATACAATTCGCCCCTATAATAGGTAATTTGAATAAAACTATTTCTAAATTAGAATTGTTAATTGAAAAAACAGGTAAAACTAATCTTGTTGTTATACCCGAACTTGCTAATTCCGGTTATAATTTCAATTCTAAAGAACAAGCATTTGATCTGGCTGAAAATATTAACAAAAGTCAATATATTGAATTTTTAGAGGACAAATGCAAAAAGTTTAACCTGTTTATTGTTTCAGGATTTAATGAGAAAGAAAAAAATCAGATTTTCAATACTGCGGTTTTAATTGGACCTAAAGGAATTATTGGGAAATACAGGAAGATACATTTGTTTATGAATGAAAAAGACTATTTTTCTAAAGGAAATCTTGGATTGCCTGTATTTGATATTGGATTTTGTAAAATTGGCTTACTCATTTGCTTTGACTGGATATTTCCCGAAGTATGGAGAATTCTTGCTCTAAAAGGTGCTGATATAATTTGTCATCCTTCTAATCTCGTTCTTCCTTATGCTCAAAAAGCTATCCCTATTCATGCAATGCTCAACAAAGTATTTATAATTACAACTAACCGTACAGGAAAAGAAGGAAATTTAACTTTTACCGGTAAATCAATAATTGCTAATCCTAATGGCGAAATTTTAATGAGTGCATCTGAAAATGAAGAAGAAACTGCAATTGTTAAAATTGACCCGGCTTTAGCACGAAATAAAATGATGACTGAACGAAATGATATTTTTAAAGATAGAATTACAGAAGATTATAAAGAAATAATTAACTGATTTAAATAAAATTTATATTTTTGCTTTTCAAAATAATTTTAATATGAAAAACCTAAGAATTTTTTTAATAAGTGTTTTAATTTCAACATGTACAAATTACTGTTTAAGCCAGGAAACAAATGAAGGTGAGATTAATGAGTCTATACTTAAAGAAATCAAGAGTTCCTTTAAAGATAATGCAGAAACAGAAGCCGTTATAAATGCTGTTTCAAATAATAATATTAATAAATTAACACTTAACAGGGAAAATATCGGGAAAGTGGATAATTATTTTTCAAACAGGGTAAAAACAGCAGGAATAACCGACCAAAAATCTACGGGTCGCTGCTGGTTATTTACAGGATTAAATGTTTTACGTCCTAAAATAATTGAAAAATATAATCTCGAAGATTTTTCATTTTCTCACAATTTTTCTTTTTTTTGGGATCAATTAGAAAAAGCCAATCTCTTTCTTGAAGCAATTATTACAACAAGCAATAAAGATATGGACGATGAAACCGTTAAATGGTTATTAAAAAATCCTATTAATGATGGCGGTCAATGGACAGGTGTCGTTGATATTACTCTAAAATACGGACTTATACCGGCTTCAGTAATGCCTGAAACCTATAATAGTGAGAATACACGGATTATGTCAAGGCTTATTCGTAGAAAATTAAGAGAAAATGCTTTAATACTTAGAGAAAAATATCGTCAGGGAAAAGAATTGGAAAACATAAGAAATGCAAAAACAGAAATGTTATCTGAAATTTATCGTTTGCTTGCAATCACTTTAGGCGAGCCTACTGAAAATTTTGAATGGCGGTATGAAGATAAAGACGGTAATATCAGCGAGCTAAAAAAATATACTCCAAAATCTTTTTATAAGGAATTTGTCGGTATTGACCTAAATGACTATATAATGCTTATGAACGACCCTTCAAGAGAATACAATAAATTATATGAAATTCGGTATGACAGACACATGCACGAAGGTAACAACTGGAAATATATTAACCTGGATATTGATAAGATAAAGGAATTTGCAAAACTATCAATTTTAGATGATGAAGCTATGTACTTTTCATGTGATGTAGGAAAGCAATTGGAAAAAGAAAATGGATTTCTTGATATAAATAATTATGATTATAGCTCTTTATTCGGAATTAATTTTAATATGGATAAAAAACAAAGAATACAAACCTTTGAAAGCGGATCAAGTCATGGAATGACATTAGTAGCAGTGGATATTGATGAAAATGGAAAACCAAAAAAATGGCTTTTAGAAAACAGTTGGGGAGTGGATTCGGGATTTAATGGTCATTTAATTATGACTGATAAATGGTTTGATGAATATATGTTCAGGATTGTTATTAATAAAAAATTTATTTCCAATGATGTTCTGGAAATTTTAAAACAAAACCCTGTCGTTTTACCACCATGGGATCCAATGTTTTTACCGGATAATTAGAGTACGCTCATAAACTTATTAAAAGACACAAATTTCACAAATTTACACGAATTAAATTAGTGTAAACTCGTGTAATTCGTGTCAAAAATATTTAAATTTAAGACTTTGTGGATAGACACTAATTAAGAAATCAATCTTCTAAAATTCTTCCCATTGTACCTGATACAATTTTCAATTCATAAGTTTTTGCAGGAGGTTTATTATCTTCAAATTTTCTGTGGTATATCAGTATTAGCGTTGTTTGTCCCGCAGCAATAGTTTGAAATTTGAATGTATATTTCCCACCTGATCCTATAGTATCATCAGAGGTTTCAAACTCCGGTTTTCCTATCTGTTTGACAATTGACGGATCTATTGAAACTAAATCCCAAATATAGCCTTTGGATGGGTTTCCTGTCAATTCAATTTCAAATGGGTCGTCAATTCCGAGTTCTATTGTAGTGCCATTATCTTCTTCAGTGTATGGGCCTGTACAAGATGTAAGGAATATGCTGAAAAACAGCACAAAAAGTAAAATGTAAAATTTTCGATTCATATTTTTAAATTTTCAGCAAAGATACAAGAAATTGGAATGTTTTAATGATAGAATGATTAAATGGGCTAAATAATATTTTGAGGTGCTGGGGAAATATTTTGGTCGGACAATTTCTTTACTTGTAATAGCAAGAAGGAGCTTATATTTTATTTCTAAACCCTTTTTGAATATAGTAATATAGCATTTGCAATATCAAACCACGAAGTGGTTAAACGTGAATAGTCACAGGTGAAACCTGTGGT
>JAIOSH010000252.1 GCA_021107685.1 Bacteroidales bacterium
AGGTTGAAAGATGTAAAGTATCTCCTGAATTATATTTTATGAAATCAATTGTATCAAACAAATGCCAGTTTAATCCGGCACTCATTAAAATACAATGTGCAATTGAATGATCATTACTTCCCCAAACCCATTCAATTTGAAGTGGTAGTTCTGCTTCGAGAAGGTTTTGATAAAGAATTTTCCATAAAACGCCATCATATCCCAAAATTATATCCCCAACTTCCAGTCCCAAAACATGATTTGGCAAGGCTTCAAAAACCAACAAGGTGCTATCTTCCAATGGAGTTAAACATGCCCCGAACCTACTGTTGTTTTTCCATGCTCCTACAACGAAAATGGGAATTCCGGGATTAAGCTGTGTGTACCAGTTAACAGGCTTGTTGACAATCCATGTATGGTTGTCTTTCAAAGCAAATGCAAAATGGTTCATGATTGCGGTAAACCTTCCCCTGCTTACTCCATTTTCAATTTCAGGACGATAAATATCTCGAAGGGAATCTATATTCACATCAAGATTTTGAAATGCCCCAAACCATCTGTCTATTTTACTCCAGGCTGTATCAAAAATGGCAAGTTTTTGAGCAGTTGGTAATCCCTGCCCCCAGGTAGCATCTATTATTTCAGCCCAATCATCTTTCGTATATTGGCCTGGGGATTTGTCCCCTTTTTTATATATGCCATTTTCAGAATAAGAGTTTTGATTAATCGAGCAAAAATTATATGGAAAATCGCTGCTCTGATTTTGGCCTGAAATACTAAATGTAAAAATCAGAATTTGTATTAGTATGCATGCTAACTTGATTTGTCTTATTGTTTTATTTTTTTTCATATGATGTATTATTAATCAGTTCATAAATATTTAATCAACTTTTAATATCTTAATGCTGTCTGATTTATTATTAACACAAATTTTTGCATAGTAAATTCCTGGTGAAGTCACTTCGCCTGTACTATTTGCCCCATTCCAAATTATCGAATGATTACCTGGCTTTTTAAGTTCATCAACAAGAACAACAACTACTTTACCTGAAGAGTCTGTTATTATTAGTCTGATATGAGAATTCCTGATAAGGGTATAATATATTGTTGTTGAATATGTAAACGGGTTTGGGTAATTTTGGAGAGTATTATTATTTTGAAGAATTTTGTCCTGATATCCGATTGAATTCAGATCAATCACCCAAACATCGAAATTACCGGTACGAAGAGAAGCAAAAACAATTTTTGAACCATCAGTTGACCAATCAGGGTGTGAATCATAAGCATCATGGAAAGTAATTTGCTCAATTACACCATTAACAAGATTTTTTGTCCAAACATCATCATTTCCGCTTCTTTCTGATCCGAAGGCAATGGAATTTCCATTAGGCGACCAGCATGCACGGTCATCATCGGCCTGGTGAAAGGTTAACTGCACGGGTGTTCCACCTGCTGATGATATTTTCCAGATATCATGGTTCCCGCTTCTGTTTGAGGCAAAGAGGATTTCCGAACCATCCGGCGAATATTGCAAATGAAAATCATCATAACCTGAAGTCAGGTTTTCAGGGTTACCTCCATTAGCAGGAATTGTCCAGATACCGCCATTCCACGTAAATGCAATAGAATTCCCATCAGGTGACCATGTAGGGTGATTCTCCGACATGGTATAGTTGGTTAATTCAGTAACATCGCCGGTGGTTAGTGAAAATGTATATATATTTGCCGGTGGTCCTGCCTCGGGATATGCATCAAAAACAAAGTAATTTCCATCCGGAGACCAGTCAAAGGCCAAATCCCCATCCATATCTAAGTTTGTTGGCTCTGCTATATCGTTTTCAAGAAGTAAAACGCAAATATCAACATAATCAGGTGATCTTGTGGTATATGCCATTGATAATCCATCAGGTGACCACCTAGGATGATATTCATTGGAATCGCTTGTTGTTAATTGGATAAGCTGCCCTTTTAATTCTATCGATACCATGGCCAGAAATAGACTAAATCCGATTACGGTAAGAATTGTTATTTTCATTATGCTTTCAATTTTTTTAGTGCTTTATTATCTTTCTGAAACAGGAGATTTCTTCATCTATCTGAATTCTGCAACAGTAAACTCCGGCCGGAACAGTTTGCCCCGAATTATTTGTTCCATCCCAAATAACTGTTTTGTTACCATCTGTTTGATAGCCTTCTACAAGGGTTTTTATTTTGTTACCAAGAATATCATAAATTTCAAGTGAAATTTTTGAATGATCCTTCACCTCATATTCGATAGTGGTGGAACTGCTAAATGGGTTTGGGTAGTTACGGAAAATATCATTGCTCTTGCTATATGATAAATCAGGGAGGCTCGTAACTACTAAATCGTTCAAAGCGCTTGCCAGGCCTTTGATTATATTTTTTATTTCAGCATTGGTACTGTTTCTTATTATAGAAATTAAATGTTTATCTTCTGTATCATATAACGTAAAAGAAATATATCCAAAGGTATTTCCGGCATGACCCCAATATATTTTTGAATCATGCTCAACTTCAAACAAACCCAGTCCTATTCCATTATATAGCGAACTGGAAATATTTATAAACTCAGTCATTGATTCAATACTGTTGTCTGATAGAAAATTCTGACTGAATAATTGATTATACCAATTTACCATATCCAAAGGTGTTGACACCATACATCCGGCAGCATAAGCGCCGGTACCCAAGGCAATTCTTGGCATTTGATAAATATCTATTCCCTGGTCCCAAGGATGAGCCATTGTGCCATTCACAGTTTCAAATCCTTCTAAAAATGTATTATTCAAATTTAGAGGTGTCAATATGGAATCCCTGATACATGAAGCATAAGTTTTATTTAAAGCTGTTTCAATGATCATCCCGGCAAGCAAGTAATTGGTATTTGAATAATGGACTCCTGTACCTGGAGGAAAAATCGGTTCACCAATGTACGTCAGCACTTCTTCAGGAGTAAATATATGATTTGTATTGCTGGTTATTGCATTTCCAAATGCATAAGTGAAATAATCTGCTATTCCGCTTGTGTGCTGTAAAAGTTGCTTGATGGTAGCCGTTGAATCAACATTAGAATAATTTGGTAACCATTGGTGTAAAGAGTCTTCTAAAGAAAGAATGGTTTGTTCAACTAATCTCATTACAAATACAGCGGTAAAAGTTTTGGTGTTACTACCCAACCCCATAATCATTTCCGGGGTAATGTCGGTTCCGGAGTGCGAATCCCCGGAGGTGCCTTGCCAGGTTCCGATACCATAAATGTTAACTGCTGCTGATATTCCGGGAATTGAATTACTGCCCTGGTGTAACTCAAGAACAGCTTGCAATGAATCGGAGATGAATTGTGGTACCTGTGCTTTTAAGCAAGTAAATGCAGAAAATATTATTATTGCTGCTAATAATCCGGTCTTTTTCATAAGTTTAAATTAATACTGTGATGTTTTTAAAATCCTTCGTGCCACAGCTTCGTTACCGATTATTATATTGATAAAATAGATTCCCGGCGCAACTTCTTTACCTGAAGCATCAGTTCCATCCCAAATTATTGTTTGTTTACCGGGTGATTGAGATTCATTAGTCAGCATTTTAACTGCATCCCCCAATATGTTGAAGATTTTAATTTCAACTTTAGCATCAAGTTGTAAATCATATTTTATTGTAATAGATTCGCTGAATGGATTTGGGGAAATCTGAAGATTAGAAAAACCCTGTTCAATAGAAAATTCATCAGGACCGATTGAAACAGGATTATCCGTAATTTTTACATTCCTGATATTGCTCCATTCCCCTGAATAACCGGCCAGGTCCATTGCTTTGACGCGGTAATAATAATCACCGTTGAAGTTTTCGGATATACTAGATGTAGTATCTGTCAGATTTTCCGTAATATTTACTTCCTCAAACCAGGTTGCAGGATAGATTTCATCCACCCAAAATCCAGGTGCAGAAACCAATTCATCCGTTTCATATCTAAAACGGAAATAAACGGAATCACCGGTATATTGATTTAAATCAATGGCTGTTTGAGCCCATGTGGCATTAGTTCCGGTAAATGATTCAAGAATTAAAAAATTTTGTCCATCCGGAGAAATCTCAACATAAACATAATCCCAACCATTTTCTATGCTGTATAAAGTGCGAAATTTGAGGGTGTCATTCTACCCGATCAAAACCGGAGCAATTGAGGTAATGGTATTAGAAAGGTTATTACCGGTTCCTGAATGTAAACTATGGGTATTATTATATCCCAGATCCGAAACCGAAAATCCATTATTCATCCATTTATCAATGTTTTCACAACTATCATGGAAAGCTATAGGATTTTTCATTTCGCAAAGTGTGTAAGAATCCAATCCATCATCAACATCTATGGAGGGTGTCCATGATAAATTGTATGAACCTCCTGTTCCCTGATAATCAATTTCATACATCCAACAAGTTTCCGGGGGGATATTTTCCACCCACTCTGTCCTGAAAAATAATCTGGATTCACCTAAGTCTTCGTTTTCAAAACATACTGTAAAAATATTTTCAATCTGTGGAATGAACTCTATGGTAAAAGGTGAAGAATTAATAGTTGTGTTCAAGAGTTCAGTTACTGTCATGTTGTTGTTTTCAACAATCGTATATATTCTAACATTAACAGTAGGGGAGTTAGTAATACCGGTAATTGAGATTTCCGGTTGGTATGAGTCTGTAAAATAATAAACCGGTTCATCTAAGCTAAAGCCGGGTACATAAGGTTCCGGTTCCACTTCAAATGTAATATTATCATATTGAACACCGGGATTTTGAGATAATATTGAAAAAACAGGATCACCCAATAGAATAAATTCATACATCGTTACATAATCCAGGATATCCTGTGAATTAAAATATAACATATATTCATTAAGTGCTTCCTGATAAATCTCCCCAAATTGTAAATTTCCTTCAGACCAGGCCTTTGAAATATTATTATATAACATACGCTGAATGTGGACAGCCTGTGAAATGATTAATTCACCATTTGGATTAAAAAAATGATAATTACGGCCATGGGCAACCCTTGTTGCCCCAAAATAAACGATAGAACCTGCCTCGGCAAACAAAACTCCTTCAGCAAAACTTTCTGTGGCTCCATAATTCATATACTCAAAATCAAATGCCCCGTTTAAGCAGGAACTCATAATTAATACAGGATAATTTGTTGACGGAGCCATATTAACAATGTCGTTGTAGGTAATTTGTCCATTTGTAAGGGCAAAGCCGTAACCGCTGCCATGGCCGCTGCAAAAAAGTACTCCTGTATTATCATCACTAAAATGGGAAAGTAATTTTTGTGGTGTTTCCAAACCGTTTGAGTGAAAATTCTTTTCAATATTCAATCCGCTGAGATAATGATTGTTTATTGTTTCAATTGTAGCAAGTTCAGCCTGGAGGAATTTCTCTTCGTAAGGCGAGCCTGCAAAAAGCCGTACATTGTTGAACCAGCTTTCATCCAGATTCGTTTTCCAGTTTTCATATTTTTGAACGATCCAATCGGCTTCAGTTGCATCGGACGCCGGTAACCGGCCAACCTGGAAATTTGGTATCATATCATAATCGGGTGAAGCATAGAAAAAATCTGATGGTATCCAATTGCTAAATGGATCATAGTGATTAATATTAAAATAGTAACTTGTAGGTACAATTAAAGCATCACCAAAAAGTGTAATACTTTGCAGGTTGGGATGTGCATCTGTATCCCTTAGAAATGAAACTATTTGTTTTGCCAA
>JAIOSH010000441.1 GCA_021107685.1 Bacteroidales bacterium
CAACAACTACAAGAAAAGAAAAACAAGTTTTTAAATCGGGTAAAAGATAATTTAGGGGCAATAGCCCCCACAAGGGGACATGTCCCCTTGACTATAAAAATAAGTAAAAAGTTAAATGCTTTTTACGATTACGATTTTAAAATTTTTGTTACCGAACTAAAAAAGCAAAAGATTAAACTTTTTCTTGTGCAACAAGACGAGTGGGAAGAATATTTTACTGCCTACAAAAACGAAATCAACCAATTACAAGACGAAATAAATGCAACCGATAAAGAAATTGACCAAATGGTTTATGAATTGTATGAGTTAACAGACGAAGAAATTGGGATAATTGAAAAAAATTAATTTAAATGTAAATTAGTATTAAAAATAAATGACAAATTCCCAAATAATCATATACCAAACTGAAGACGGAGAGACAAAATTGGATGTCCGTTTGCAGGACGAAACTGTTTGGCTTACGCAAAAACTTATGGCAGAATTGTTTCAGACAACAATTCCCAATATAAATATGCACCTTACAAGCATTTTTGAAGAAGGTGAGTTGGTCGAGATTTCAACTATTAAGGATTTCTTAATAGTTCAAAAAGAAGGTAACAGAGAAGTAAAGCGAAAACAAAAGTAGAGTATGATGAATACAGGAAAAAGATGATTGAAGCAGAGGATGCAAAAGAGATGAAAGAACTTGAAGATGAGTTGAAGAAATTAGAAAAAAGATTAAAGAAATGAGAACTACAAAAATAGAATGGACAGAACAAACCTGGAATCCTTCGATAGGTTGCGATAAATGTTATATGTTTGGAATTAATTAACTTAAATTTAAAATACAAATAAACGTGTCAAATACTTCAAATAAGAGTAAAATTTATTTTGCCTTTATTTTAATTTTTTTAATTATTATAATTGGTGTAACAGGATATAGGTTAATAGAAGGGTTTTCTTTTATTGATTCTGTTTATATGACAGTAATAACTGTTGCAACAGTAGGTTTCAGAGAGATAAAAGAACTATCGGATCCGGGAAAAATATTTACAGTTTTGTTAATTATCACAAGTTTAGGAACCTTTGCCTATGCTGTATCTGTTATAACTTCTCATTTAATTGAAGGACAGTTTAAATTTTTTATAAGAGGTCAAAGAAAAAAATCAGAAAAAAAAAGAATGAAAAATCATGTAATAATTTGCGGTTATGGCCGTAATGGTAAACAGGCAATTATAGAACTTATTGCTCATAATAATTCATGTGTGATTATTGATAATGACCATGATGTAGTTATTAATAATTCAGATAAAAATCTTCGGTTTATTGAAGGTGATTCAACTGATGATGATGTTTTAATTTCGGCAGACATAAAAACTGCCCGGGCATTAATAACTACTTTACCAAGTGATGCCGGTAATCTTTATGTTGTAGTTACGGCAAGGTCATTAAACCCCGATTTAATAATAATAAGCAGGGCATCAAGCGAAAGTTCGGAAAAAAAGCTAAAAGCCGCCGGTGTTACTAATGTTGTAATGCCTGAAAAAGTGGGAGGTGCACACATGGCTAAATTAATTGCAAGCCGCGATCTTGTTGAATTTCTCGAACATCTTTCAATTCAAGGAGAAGACCCGACAAACCTTGAAGAAATTGTTTGTGCAAACCTGCCTGAAAAAAATAAAAACAAAACAATATATGAAATAGGTATCAGGAAAAAATCAGGAGCTAATATTATTGGATTTAAAAAACCTGAAGGTGAATATATTATTAATCCAACTCCGGATACTATGGTAATACTAGGTTCGAAATTATTTGTTTTAGGTACACCCGAACAAATTGAGAGCATGAAACAAATTTTAAGAGCTGAAGAATAAATTGTTTTACGATAATTTTGATTTGATATCCTCTAAAGCTGAATCTGTCCCGAATACATTTATAACATCACCGAGCTTGAAATATGTTTCTCCGTGTGGTATAAACATGCTGTTACCACGTTTTACCAAAATCAGTGTACCATCTTCATGAAACGGTATTTCTTTAACCTGTAAACCATCAATCTCGCGCTTAGTAATTGTTATTTCTTCAACACTGAAATTTTCAAATGTTTCTACAAGTGCATGATATGTTGTAGGTCTTAAAATAAGATTTTCAATAGTAGTTGCAATTACCCTTGTAACATCAAGAATTTCAACATTAAGTCTTTTTAAAGTTTGTTCAATATAAGAATTGTCTGATTTGGAAATGATTTTTTCATGATTAAATTCTTTACGTAATAACTCACAAATCTTGATATTTTCTTTATCCGAATTAGTACTTACAATTACATAATTTAAGGGTTTGAGATTTAATTGATTATAGATTGAAACGTCAGTTCCGTTACCAAGAAAAGCATTTAATCCCTTTGAATGCATTTCTTTAAATCTATCTTTGTTTTTTTCAACAATTACAGCAGCTTTCCCGTGCATTTTCAATCTTCTTGCCAAAAGAACACCTGTACTGCTGCCTCCAATAATAATAATTTTGTTTCCTGTTAAAATATTCCCGGGATTTAAATAATTATATATAACAGGAGAGATTAAACAAGTAATAACAGCCATAATTAAAAAACAGGCATTAATTCCCGGTGAAATTACTTCCATTTCAAGTCCTATTGCTGAAGCAGCAATAATAAGGCTTAATCTTGATGACATAAGAAATCCACCTGAAATAGCTTTTTTATATCCGAATAATCTTGACCATAAAAAAGATGGTATGACCTTTACGGCAAATAATGTAATCAGCAATAATCCTAAAAAAATAAATAATGAATTGTCAAATTCTTTGAGGTCTGCCGGATTGAATTTAGCTCCTACCATTATAAAAAAAATCGGTATAAAAAAGCCAAAACCCATACCATCAAGCTTAATTATCAGAAGTGAACGTTCTTTATGTAAGAATACTGAAAGCAATAACCCTCCAAGAAAAGCCCCAAGTAAAATAACTTCTTCACCAATATATTGGGCAAGAACTACAAAAATTAAAATTAACAGTAAAGTTCCCCTGATACTTATTTGTGATGCTGCATGTGATAGCTGGAATGTGAGTTTTTTGAATATTGTAATATTATTATATCTGATACCGATATAATAAAAAACATAAAATGTTATAAATAATGCTAATATCAGTAATAGTTCAATTTTAAAGCCGTTTATTAAAATAAAAGCTGTAAAAGTGAATAATGTTATACTCAGAATATCTGCGATTGCTGCTGCAAGTATGAGCATTTGTCCGTACCGGCTGTTAATTTCACCCCGATTTTTTAAAATTGGTAAAATAATTCCTACTGAAGTAGTAACCATTATAAGAGCAAAATACCATTTGTTTTTTATGTCAACTAATGATGACAGAAATATTGCCCCGATATACGATAAAACAAGTGTTATGATAAAAATTGCTAATCCGACAAGAAGAGGATTTTTCAAAAAACGTGAATAAGTAATTTTTTTTTTCGGCATTGAAGCAATAATCTGATCAACATTAATTTCAAGACCACTAAGGAACATCAGAAATATAAAGCCTGTGAGAGCTAAAAATTCCAGCATTTTGAAGCTTTCTGCTGAAAAGGAGTTTAATAAATATCTTCCTATGAAATAACCGGCAACAATTTCAATAATTACAGTTGGAATTTTATTAAACCTGAATAATGACATGACCATTGGCACTAACCATGCCAGTGCAACCACTATTAATAATGGAAAATATTCAAAATCAAAGGATATATTCAGTAAAAATTCCCTGCTTAAAGCACTCATTTTGCTTTTTTAAAAGTAATAATGAATTGTAAAAATGACAAATTTACAAAAACGTTTTGTAATTACACAGGTAATATTATTATACTTATGTTGTGCCTGCACGAAAACTATTCAAAACTGTCATTTCGAGTTGAGCGAGAAATCTCATGCCCTGACATACAGATTGATGGAGATTTCTCCCTTTGGTCGAAATGACAAAAAACAACGTTTTAGTGCAGGCACTATTTAACTGTTATACATTAAGGAAAAGAAAAATTTTTAAAGAAAAATGTGAGTCTTATTAAATGATAACCTTTTAATTAATTTATCAACAAATAACAGGGATAAAATAGCTATTATAACTATAATGGTTGTTGAAGAAATTTTTATATTAGCAATTGGTTCTAATAGTAAGCTTATTATTTTTTCTCCAATTGGAACTAAAAAGCTAAAGTAATTATTTTCAGGAAGTATATTATTTAATGGCCAAAAGTAGAAAATCAAAAAAATTAAAGAAATAAGAATAGAAAAAGCAGCTATATGCCAGGATTTAATATTTATCCGGATTTTGGAAGTAATTATCTCAGTTTCCGTATCAGGTTGGATCTTTGCCATAATATTATTTGTAAAGTCATCAGAAGGACTTTCAATATCAGTTTTTTGAATCAGATCTTTTAAAAAATCATCCGTATTATGCTTGTTGTTTATCATTTGTAATTTTCCTTTAATTCATTTTTAAGTAATTCCTGTAATTCTATATATAATTTCTTACGAATCCTATGCAACTTGACCTTAACATTTGATTTTGATAAATTTGTTATTTCGCTTATTTCTTCAACTGAACTTCCTTCCATATAAAACAAGGTAATAATAAGGCTTTCTTCTTCTGTAAGTTTTTTAATTGCATTATTTATAATTTTTTTCTGTTCATCATAATCCAGTTGCTTTACATCTTCTTTAATTTCATCAATTGTGAAATTTTCAATAAGTTTATTTTCCAAGGGTGTTGTTTGTAATTTTTTTTTTCTTGTTTTTGAGATTGCTGTATTATATACAATCCTGTAAAGCCATGTAGAAAATTTCGAATCCTGTTTAAATGTATTTAAAGAATGAAAAACTTTTAAAAAAGCATCCTGGGCAATTTCCTCTGCATCTTCACGATTTCTTATAATTTTATTTGCTATGGTAAATGCCATATTTTTATGCTTATTAACTAAATATGTATAAGCCGAAGCATTACCATTTAATACTTTTTCTATATAAAAGCTGTCCTTTTTAAATCTCATTGCTAATTAGACGAACATACCCCTGTTGTGGTTACAAGATAATAAAATAATTTTTGGTATTTTTTATTATAAATTTGTAACCTGAATAAATCATATAACGTCAAAGATATTGAAAAAATGAATTATTAACTATTTAAAATTTAATTATTATGGATTTAACAGGAGTTTCTATTACACTGATCGTTTTCGGATTTGTTTTTGGAGTAGTCTATATTTTAGTAAGGAAAAAAGAACGACAAGCATTAATAAATAAAGGTATTGACGCTTCTATTTTTTATTATGAAAACAAAACTTCTTCTTCATTAAAATGGGGTTTGTTTATGATCGGGATAGCAGTTGGAATTTTACTTGGAAATATTTTAGTTGCAACAACTTCTCTTGAGGAAGAAGTAGCTTATTTTTCTATGATATTCATCTTTGGCGGTTTAAGCCTTGTTATTAATCATTTTATTGGAAAAAAACAAGAAGAAGAAAATAAAGAAAAAAGGAACGATTGAAAATTTAGTACTACTATTTTTTTATTGGATAGGATTGTTGAAGTCGGAAGAAGTTTGAAGACCAAAGTCGGAAGTTGTTAAAAAAACTTCCGACTTTGGTCTTTTCAACTTCCGAACACTGAGCACTTGCACAGAGCTTGTCGAAGTGTATTGAAGTGTCCTCTCCCATTAAATTTGTAATAGAATTGAAAATTTTAATATTGTTATAAATTTTGTAACTAATCAGTCAATCAACAAGCATACATGTAAAATTCAAAAAATAACTGTAATATGGGCAAATCAAGGCTAAATAATATTTTGAGGTGCTGGGGTA
>JAIOSH010000296.1 GCA_021107685.1 Bacteroidales bacterium
AACAAATCTCTAAAATATAACATTCTTAATATTAATTCTTCCTTTTTTGATAAGTTTTTCATAATAAATAAATTTAAATTATTGCCTACTCTTTTAAAAGCTTTTCGGCATTCGCTTTTTTTATTAATACTAAAAATCAATAAAATGTTCCTTTATTATTAAAATTTATTTTAAATCTAAATTTATTATCTATCTTTGACTCCACTCCAAAAAGGTACATTTCGTCATTAGTAACGGAGTGAAGCAATCTCAATATTCTGTACCACAATTGTATAGATTACTTCGATTCCTAGTAATGACATGTATCTTTACTTTTTGGAATGGACTCATCTTTAAAAATAGTAGAGCTGTTCGTAAAACAAAAAAAATAACAAATAATCTTGTAATAATTATAAAAAATAAACAACAATTCAATTATAATTTAATAATGAACAATCTAATCAGGATTATTTTTTTAATACAAATATTAAATATAAATACTTTATATGCTTTTCCAGATATAAAAATGTCTGATAATCCTATAATTGATACTGTTAGAACTCCAATATTTACTAATAAAGCTAATGATTTATGGCTAAAAGCAGAATATGACAGTTCATTTTATTATTATAATAAATTATCAGCAATATATAAACAGACAGAAGACTGGCAAAAATATATAAGGTGCCTGATTTATATTTCAGAATATTATAATATAAAAGGCGAGATTGATAAAGCTGATGAAAATATAAACAATGCTTTAAGAATTGCTGAAATAAATTTACATAAAGGGCATATTCTTTTTTCGGAACTCTATCGTACAATGAGTTCATTATTTTTCATCAATGGAAATTATGAAGAATCCATAAAATTCATAAACAAATCATTAGCAATCAGAAATAAAATTATTAAATCTAATGACACTTCATTATCATATCATTATAATATTTTAGGTGTGAATTATTATAGTCTGGGAAAATATAATGAAGCTATGGATTATTATAACAAGGCTTTAAATATCTGTCTTGTGAAAAAAATAAAACCATTCAGGGAAATTGGAAGCATTTATTCAAATCTTGGAATGATATACCGTTTAAAAGGAGACTTTGATAAGGCTATATCATATTATAATAATGCAAAATCTATCTTTTCAGAAGCATTTGGAAATGATGTTATATAAACCTTGGTGTTCTTTATAAAAATCTTGGGAAATATGATGAAGCATTAAATCATTATGACAATGCTGAAAATATTATTATTAAAAATTCAGGTATAAATCACTTTGACCTTGGCATAATATATTTAAATAAAGGAGTTGTTTTTTATAAAAAAACCGATTATGAAAAAGCACTTTACTATTATTACAATACATTAAATATCTACAAAGAAAATTATAATCCGAATCACATTAAATTTTCTAAGGTCTATCATAATATCGGTTTAATTTATGCTAATAAGAATGATTTTGATAAAGCACTATTTTTTTATAATAAGAGTATTTTAATAAAGAAAAAAAATCAACCTTCAACCTTAGCTGTAACATACCGGGCTATTGCAAATGCTTATGTTGAATTAGGCGAAATTGAAAAAGCAAATAAATATTTTAACATAGCTATTTCAAACAGGATAAAATACTTAGGCAATACAAATTACAAATTAGCAGAGGATTACATGGATTATGGTACTTTTTTAATCCAAAACAATAATAAAACCAAAGGATTTGAATTGTATCAAAAATCTCATAAAATTTATATGAATAATTTGGGTTTAAAACATCCATCAACTTCACAATGCTTTTTAAGGTTCGGAGATTTTTATTTTGAACAAAATAATATCATCAAAGCTCTTCAATATTATCAAAAAGCTTTAATAGCAAATGTTCAGGATTTTAATGATACAAATATTTATGTTAATCCTTATTCTGAAAAAATTTTATTAGATAATTATCTTTTAGAAACACTTAAAAAGAAAGCAAAAGCATTAAGTTGCCTTGCTAATTCCCAAATTAATAAAAAAAACAAGATTAAAGCCCTAAGCAAAAGTTTAGAAACTTATGAAATAGCTGTTAATTTAATTCAAAAAATTCGTTTTTCTTTTTCTACTGAAGAAAGCAAATTGTTTTTAATGGAAAATGAAAAAAACACTCTTATACATGCTATTCATACTGCATTAGCTTTATATGAAGAAACAGGAATCTTATCGTATAAAACTAAGGCTTTTGAATTTGCCGAAAAAAGCAAAGCTACTATTCTATTAGCTTCTTTACGTAATAATGATGCAATGATTTTTGGCGGAATTCCTGATTCATTACAAAACATAGAAAATGAAATAATACATGCCTTATCAAGCTATAAAAATTTTATTTTTAAAGAAAAAGAAAAACAAAATCCTGATAAAAATAAAATTACATTATGGGAAGAAAAAGTTTTTAATCTTAACATAAAACAAGATAAATTGATTGCTTATTTAGAAAATAAATTTCCTTCTTACTATGAATTAAAATATAATTCAAAGATTATTAATATATCAGACATACAAACAAAACTTAATAATAATACCGCATTATTAGAATATGTTATTTCCGATACTTTACTATATATATTTACAATAACTTCAGATAAATTTGAAGTATATACTTCACAATTAGATAGTAGCTTTAATAAAAATATACAAACAATAATAAAGTTTTTAACTGTTAAAAATTTAATGCTCCATATTAGCGGGGAATACAGAGAATTTATTGATGCGGCTTATAATCTGTATTGTTTATTAATAAAACCATCAGTCAATTCTTTAATGGAAAAAGATATTATAATTATTCCTGATGGCAAATTAGCTTATATTCCATTCGATATTCTTATTTATTCAAAAACTGATAAAGAAATTCAATTCAATAATCTGTCTTACTTATTAAAAAAACATGCGATAGGTTATTCATATTCCGCTACTCTTTATTTTAAGGATTATTCGGCATATAAAAAGAAAAGTAAAAATGTTCTTGCATTTGCTCCTACTTATAAAAACAGGGAACTTTTAACATTAAGTGAGCATAATGAAAGAGTTAATTTAGATCCAATACCGGGTGCGATAGAAGAAATAAATTTAATTTCGGATTTTTTTAATACTGATATTTGTAAAGACCACAATGCAACAGAAGAAAAATTTAAAGCATTAGCACATAACTATAATATATTGCATTTAGCTATGCATGCTATAATAGATAATGAAAATCCAATGTTTTCAAAATTAGTTTTTTCAGATAATAATGACAGCATAGAAGATGGTTTTTTAAATACTTATGAAATTTATGGAATGAAACTCAATGCTAATATGGCTGTTTTAAGTGCGTGTAATACAGGCTATGGAAAATTACAGCAAGGAGAGGGCATTATGAGTTTATCAAGAGGTTTTTTATATGCAGGATGTCCCGCAATTATAATGACACTATGGACAATTGAAGATAATTCAAGTTTGGAGATAATGAAAAATTTTTACAGCTATTTATCTGATGGAAAAAATAAGTTAGATGCATTAAGATTAGCAAAATTAGATTTTCTTAAAAATTCCGACCCATTAAAATCTCATCCCTATTTTTGGGCAGCATATATAAATATTGGTGATATTAGTCCTGTAACAGGAAGTAATATCACCAATAATAATTATATCTATTTATTTTCACTAATAATTATCCTGATAATTTTCGGAATAATCCGAAGAAAAAATGTTTAATTAAAACTATTTTTCAATATCAAGCAATTCCAGTTCAAAAATTAATGCCATATTAGGTTCAATAATTCCCGGACGTGGATTTTCACCATAAGCTATATCAGGAGGAATAAATAATTTCCATTTTGAACCGACTTTCATTAATTGCAGAGCTTCTGTCCAGCCTTTAATAACCCCGTTAACACGAAAAGAAGCAGGGTCTTTACCTGTTGTACTGTCAAATTCAGTTCCATCAATTAAAGTCCCGACATAATTAGTTTTTACCATATCTGTTAATTTAGGAATTGGTCCATCACCTTCTGTAATTACAATATATTGTAAACCACTTGGAAGTGTTATTACACCTTCTTTTTTCTTATTTTCTTCCAAAAATTCCTGGGCAGCTTTTAAATTTTTTTCTAATTTCATTTCACGTAATTTTTTAAAATATTCCTGTACAATTTTTTGTGTTTCAGATGGGTCTATTAATGTTTCATCAGAATTAAAAACATCGTCAAAACCTTTTGCTATTGCATCAATATTAATTTCTTCAAATCCTGACCGTTGTATATTATTTGCAACGTCAACCCCAATAGCATAACACACACTATCTAAGTCGGTGTTAAGATTTACTTCTTTTGTTGTACTGCCCTGTGGATTACAAGACATAATAACTGCTATTAATAATAGCATTAAAAAACCATTAATAACTTGTTTCATTTTTTTAATTTTAATTTAAAGATTAATATTTATTTTAATTCAAGTAATTCAATATCATATATTAACGTTGCTCTTGTGGGTATTTTATCCTGGTCACCAAGAAGACCAAAAGCAAGGTGCGAAGGTATAATAAATTTTGCTTTATCTCCAACTCTTAATAATAAAATTCCTTCTTCAATTCCTGTTTCCACTCCTCCCCTGCCAATAAAAAACTCCTTATATCCTTCAATATCTGATGAATAACAAACATTTCCATTTATCAGGCTTACTGTAAAATTTATTTTTGCAATTTTATTTTTTTCTGCTTTTTCACCATTACCTTTTTTATATATCAAATATCTTAAACCTGTACCTGTTTCCCTCATATCCCAATTATACCGACTGATATAGTCTTCAATTTGTTTTTCTTCGGCTTTAACAAGATGTTTATTTGCCGCAACCAAGGGGTCTTTATAATCATTAGGATTAAAATTTTTTTGTTGTTGTGGTTCATTATTACCACAACTATAAAAAATCAAAAAAAATAAAAAAAATCCTATATAATTATATTTCATTACTGTTATTAACTTTTTTTACAATTTAATTGTTCAGAATATTCAGGCAATAAGTCTTCAAATTTTTTCAAAGTATCTGTTAATGATATATATGAATTTCCTCCTGAAGCATTTTTATGTCCGCCTCCCTCAAAATGTTTTTGTGCAAATTCGTTTACTGAAAAATCTCCTTTTGACCTTAATGATATTCTGATACGATCTTTTCTTTCTGTAAAAAATACGGCAAATTTAATACCTTTAATTGAAAGTCCATAATTTACAACATTTTCGGTATCTCCAATTTTATACTTAAATTTCTTAAGGTCTTCTTTTGTTAAATAAATATATGCTGTGCTGAATTCTTTGAAAACCTTTAATCTTTCTGTTAAACAATATCCCAATAATCTTAAGCTGTTTTCAGAAAAAGTATCATAAACTAAAGTATGAATATTATCGCATTTTATACCTGCCTTTATTAACTCTGCTGTAACTAAATAAGTTTTTTCATTATTACAGGCAAAACTGAATGAACCCGTATCTGTTATAATACCGACATAAATACATTCAGCAATTTCTTTATCAATAAGATGCTTTTCACCTAAATCAACAAACAGTTCATATATTAATTCCGCAGTTGATGAAGTATTTACAGTTGATATAATATGATTGAAACTATTACTTTCAGGTAAGACATGATGATCAATAAGTATTTTTATTCCTTTTGATTTTTTTAGGGGTTCTGCTACTTGATCCACACGGGGGATTGAATTATAGTCAAGGCAGAATATAACATCTGCTCTCTCAATTAATGTATTACATTTTTTAGGCTTATCATTATAAACCAGTATTTTATCATTTGCAGGCATCCATTTAAGATATGAAGGATATTTATCAGGAACAATTATATCAGCATTATGACCCTTTTTTGTTAAAAAAAGATACATTGCCAAAGAAGAACCTATTGCATCACCATCAGGATTTTTATGCGTAGTAATAACAATATTCTTTGAGGTGTTAAGCAGCTCTTTTATTTCTTGTATTATGTATGATGTCAATTTAATTAATTTTTTGTAAATAAAGTGGCAAATTTATAATAAAAATAAATAATATATTATTTTTGCCGGCAAAATTGAATAAAAAAAAATCTTAAATTAAATAATTATGTCTGGAAATAAAACACTTACAATGATAAAACCTTTTGCTGTTCAAAAAGCATATATTGGTCCTATTTTAGCAAAAATTAATGAAGCCGGTTTTAAAATAATTGCGATGAAATATTTACAATTATCGCTTGAACAGGCAAAATCTTTTTATGAAGTTCATAAAGAAAGACCTTTTTATAATGACCTTGTTACTTTTATGTCCTCAGGTCCTATTATAGCTGCAATACTTGAAAAAGACAATGCAGTAGAAGAATACAGGAAGCTTATCGGAGCTACTGACCCTGCAAAATCTGCACAAGGAACTATCAGAGCACTTTATGGAACATCACTTGAAAAAAACGCTGTACATGGTTCTGATAGTGATGAAAATGCAATAATTGAAAGTGATTTTTTCTTTTCAAAAATTGAAAGATTATTTTAAGAAGGAAAATATTCTATAAAAGTTTTATCCTTATAAAAAACAAGTATTTTTTCCACTTCCTTCTGATATTTTATCTTTTTGTTGCTTTCAGTATTAGTGTTTTTTATTTCCCCTGTTTCAATCATTTGATCTATCAGATTTTTTTTATTTTCTTCTTCTTCATTTATAATACTATTACCTATATCCTGTTTATTTATATTTCCCGGTATTCTGTCAGGTAAAAATTCTTTTGTATCAGATTCAATCATATTATTATCAGAAATTTTATTCATCTGCCCTTTACCAAATAATAACCAATCAGTGTTTATTTCAGGATATTTTTTTAAAATTTTTTGTACAAATTCCAAACTTGGTTTATTCCGTCCTGACAAAATATGTGAAATGCTTGAAGGTTGAGCATTAATTTTATCAGCAAATTGTGAAGCTGTTAAATTTTTCGTTTTTAATATTAATAATAATCTTTCAGTCATATTTTTTTGTTTACAAATGTACAAACAATTATCGTTACATTTGTAATTTTTATTAATTTACATTTGTAAACTCAATAAATGGCAAAAATATATTAAAGTATTTTATTAATAAAGCTAAATTATTTTATTGTATATCCGTCAATTATCTTTTTATTAACTTATATTATTAAATCATTTATATCATTTAATTTATAATTTAATTATAACTTTATATAATCTACATATTTTACTGATTATGATTGCTTTTATTTTAATATTATGAAATATACTGATAATATTCATAAATTTACAAAAATATTTGAATATTTATATGATATATTACAATTGTAATCAGTTTACATTTATAAATTATGTACTTTACTTAAAAAAATGAAATAAAAAAGATGGGTTGGGAATAATTTGAGATTTAAAAAAAATCACAAATGACAAGCACCAAATTTCAAATAAATTACAATGTTCAAAAATTTAATAACCAAAACAGTTTCGGTCATTTGATAATTAATATTTGGAATTTATTTGTGATTTGTTATTTGGTGCCAAATTTTATATAAATCTTTGACTTTAAAGACAGGCACTAATTAAATAAATTTTTCTGATCAGCCTGCCTGCTTTTTCCAAGATGTCTATAAGAAATATCAGTTGCTTCTCTTCCTCTCGGAGTCCTCATTAAATATCCTTCCTGTATTAAAAAAGGTTCATATACTTCTTCAATAGT
>JAIOSH010000564.1 GCA_021107685.1 Bacteroidales bacterium
ACAATAATAAAAAAGAACAGGCAAATGCCTATTATTATTTAGCTAAAGCATTTCATTCTCAAAATAATTTTAATCGGGCCCGAAATTATTATTTCAAAGCTCTAAAACTTAATGAAAAATTAGGAAATAAAAAAAATGTTGCAGACATATATAATAGTATTGGTCTTACCTTTTATCTTATTGGAAATTATGAAAAAGGAATTATTAATTTTCAGAAAGCCTTAAAAATAGAAGAGGAAATTGGTAATAAACAAGGGATTGCCAATGTTTTAAATAATATTGGATTAGTGTATGATGATTTGGAGGATTTAGAAATGGCTTTAGAATATTATCAAAGATCTTTGTTTTTAGAAGAAGAATTAGGAAACAATAAAGGTATAGCAGGCTCATTAAATAATATCGGCAATATTTATTCTGATTTTGATATAAATGAAAAAGCTGTTGAATATTACGAAAGAGCATTAAAGATTTATGAAGAATATAATGACAAACAAGGAATAGCACAAACACTTAATAATATTGGTATAAATTGCATCAAATCAGGAGAAGCGGGAAAAGCATTGGTTTATCTTAAAAAAAGTTTAAAGATAGAAAAAGAATTTAATAATTCAGGAAGAATTGCCAATTCATATAATAGTATAGGAGAAGCATATTTTAAGTTAGGAGATTATCAAAAAGCTAATGATTTTTTAATAAAAAGCATTCAAATTGCAGAACCGCTTTCTTTACCCGAAACATTGATTAGTAATTATAAATTATGCTATAAAAATAATTGCTCTTTAGGTAATTATAAAAAAGCAATATATTATTTTGAAAAATATACACAACTGAAAGATTCAATATTTAATAAAAATGTTTACAAGCGAATAATTGAAATTCAAACTAAATACGAAACCGAAAAAAGAGAGAAAGAAAATGAAATTTTACGTCAGAATAATAAAATTCAAAAATTAGAAATAGGTAGGCAAAGATTGGTTATTTATTCAATTATCAGCATAGGATTGGTCATTTTAATCCTCGTTTTTCTTTTTTATTTCAGATATAGAATAAAACAAAAAGCCAATAAAATGCTTATTGAAAAGAATAATCAGATAACAAAGCAAAAAGATTTATTGGAAAAAACACTTCAAGAGTTAAAAGAAAATGAAGAAAAATACCGCATACTTGTTGATAATATTCAGGATGGGCTTTTTGTTATTCAGGATGCAAAATTAATATTTGTTAATGATGCGTTTGCTCAAATTACAGGTTATACAAGAGATGAATTATTAAACGCAGAATTTCAAAAAATAATAGCTCCCGAAGATATGGAAATGGTTGCAAATAATTACTATCGCAGACAAAAGGGAGAAAAAACACCTACTTCGTATGAATTTCGCTTGCTGCATAAAGATAGTAAAACAAGGATTAATGTTCTTATGAGGGTTGGTTTAATTAATTACCATGGCAAAATTGCCAGCTTAGGCACACTGAAAAATATTACTCAACAAAAAAAATATGAAAAGGAGCTAATAGAATCAAAATTAAAGGCTGATAGATCAACTGCATTAAAATCGCTTTTTCTTGCAAATATGAGCCATGAGATCAGAACACACATGAGCGGCATCATCGGAATGTCAGGAATACTTAAAGAAACAGGCTTGTCTGACGAACAAAATGAATATCTTAATATAATTAATATTTCAGGGAATAATTTACTTAGTATTATTAATGAAATTCTTGATTTCTCAAAAATAGAAGCAGGTCAGATTGAATTAGAAAATATAAACATTGATATACATGCTATAATAGAAGAAGTTATTAAACTACATCGATTTAGAGCTAAAGCAAAAGGAATATCTTTGTCTGCAAAAATTTCTCCTTTAATACCGCAATTACTTAAAGGAGACCCGCACAGACTAAAACAAATAATAATGAATTTAACGAATAATGCTGTGAAATTTACAGATAAAGGAAGTATTTCAATTCATGTTGAAGTAATCAAACAGCATAAAAGCCTTTATGATAAGTTCGCTTATGACAATGGAAAAAAAAGTAAATCAATAATGCTTAAATTTAAGATTATAGATACAGGTATTGGAATTTCTGAAAAAGGGAAAAAGAAACTTTTTAAATCTTTTTCTCAGACCGATGTCTCTATTACACGCAAACAAGGAGGTACAGGATTGGGACTTTCAATTTCAAAACATTTATGTGAATTAATGAATGGTAATATAGGCGTTGAAAGTGAACAAGGAAAAGGTGCGACATTTTGGTTTACTGCTGTTCTGCAACAGCTTATTGAACCTAAAAAAGAAAAAATAACTAAATCTTCGGGAAATAACATTGAAAATAATAAATCATTCTCCGTTTTGATAGTTGAAGATAATGTGTTAAACCAACAATTAGCATCAGCCATTCTTTCTAAAGAAGGACATAAATATGATGTTGCAGAAAATGGTGAAATTGGCGTTGAAAAATTTAAAAAAAACTATTACGATGTAGTTTTAATGGACATTCAAATGCCTGTAATGGATGGAATTGAAGCCACTAAAATTATCAGACAAATTGAAAAAAATAAAAATGATAAAGCTAAAAAAACCAGGATTATTGCTGTTACTGCTTATGTGTTGGAAGAAGAACAGCAAAAATTATTTGATGTCGGTATTGACAAATATTTATACAAACCATATAAATCTGCCGAACTCATAAATATGATTAATGAATTATGCAATTCTAAAATCAAAAATCAATAATCGGTGTTCTTAAATCAATTTGTTTATAGCTTTGCTGCGTTAGGTTTTAATAATTAAATATCTCCTCTAAAGTCAATTCCTTTATAGTTCCTAATTTGCCTAAAACATTCATATCTAATAAATTCTTATTGCCAAGTACAAGGAATGTATAATTTTTGCCTTTTATATGTTTGTCAAAGAATTTGTTGCTAAATTTATCCATGTCAATGGTTTTCATTTTTTCATACACATCTTTCCTAATATCATAATCAATACCTCTTTCTAAATTACGTTGATATGTCCAGAATATATTGGTTTTTATAATACGTTCTGTCTCAATTTTTTTAATAATTGATTCTTTTGCCAGATCAAATTGTTTTTTAGCTTTAGGCATGTTATTCATTAGCACTAACATTGCATCAGTAGCAATTTTAAGTTTATCAGCCTGTGTGCCGACAAAAGCATAAGTATAATGTGATTCATCTGTTTTTCTCGGAACAGAAAAAGAAGCAAATGCCGAATAAGCTAAAGCTCTTGATTCTCTGATTTCCTGAAAAACAATTGATGACAAACCACTGCCAAAATATTCTCCGAATAAACGTGAGTCAGGAATCAATTTTTTATCAAACAGTTGATCTTTTGCCAACATTAAAATGTTAGTTTGTACCATGTCATAATTTACAAAATAGATTATATTTTGGTCGGTTGGCTGTTCAATATATTTTACCGGTACGGGATAATCTTTTAATTCGGCAGGGATTTTATGATATTTATCAATAACAGGTTTTACTTTTACCAATTCACTATTGCCGTAATAAAATAATTTGTGTTTATATGAATAAATATCTTTTAATATGTTTGTTAATTCTTCAGGATTTATATTTTTCAGTTCTTCTTCTGATAAAATATTAGTGAAAGAAGAATGTTTACCATACTTTCCATAATTAAATAAACCTCTCCACATAATAGTTGATTTATTAAGTTTTGCATCCGATCTTTTCTTTAATATTCCATCAATGTAATCGTTATATGCTTTTTGGTCAGGTTTAACATTTGACAAAACATGTTCTAAAAGTTCCACACCTTTATCAAATGATTTTTGTAGTCCTGTAATATAAATATAACAACGATCATTACCGGCATGGACATTCATAGTTAATCCTAATTTAAAAAATTCCTTTTGCAATTCTGCCGGTGTATATTTGTCAGTCCCAAGATAAGGCAGATAATTTACTGCAAGCGGCAATCTGATATTATTATTTTTGCCCATATCAAGGATATATTGCAAATTAAATAATTCGTTAGTTTTATTTTTAATGTAATATATCTCTATGCCGGACTTAAGGTCAGATGTTGCAATTTCTTTTTTAAAATCAATAAAAACAGGTTTTAAACTTTCGGTTTTTGCTTTTGTAAATTCTTTATAAAAATCCGATTGGTCTTCCCTGTTAATGGGAACAGGAGTAATTTCAGGTTTATCTACTTTCACTAAATTTTCATTCTCACCTGTTCGTTTATAAACAACAACATAATTATCATTATAATGTTGTTTGGCAAATTCTATAATTTGTTCTTTGGTGATTTTTTCCAGATCATCAATAAATTTCAGGTGGTCGGCATAATCAACTTTTTTAATAAATGCATCAATATATGCAAAAGAGCGGCTAAAATTATGTTCCTGCTGACGAATTTCAGATAAACGAAGGTCATTAATAACAGCTTCCAGCATCCAGTCATCGAATTCACCTTTTTTTACTTTTTCAATTTCTTCAAGCAATAGATTTTTTACTTCTTCAAGGCTTTGACCTTCACGTGGTTTTCCGTTAAACTCATGTATTCCATAGTCTCTTAAAAAATACGGACTACAACCGGCACTTAAAACTTTTTGTTGCTGGTTAAGGTTCAGGTCAATCAAACCGGCTTGTCTGTTACTTAGTATCATATCAATTAATGTAACATATTTATGTTCTTCTGAATTATCACCATCAAATCTGAATGCTAATGCTAATGATTCGGCATCAGGTCCAATAACTTCTTCAACTATTGGTTCTGTAATTGGGTCTTCAACAGGTTGGATAATTTCAGGAAGATCATTATTAGGTTCAAGTTTGCCAAAATAATTATCAATTAATTGAATTGTTTTTTCAAAATCCAAATCACCGGCTAAAGCTATTGCCATATTATTCGGAACATAATATGTGTCAGCAAAGTTATGTATATTCACCATTGAAGGATTCTTAATATGTTCTGCCAGCCCGATTACCTGACATCCATACGGATGTTTTGGGAATAGTCCTTTCATCAATGCTATGTTTGCCCTGCTCCAGTCATAATCCTGGTACATATTATATTCTTCATAAACTGTTTCAAGTTCAGTATGGAATAAACGTAACACGATATTATTAAAACGCTCACTTTCTAAATTTATCCATTTTTCAAGCTCATTTGACGGAATATCATTTATATAAATTGTCATTTCGAGTGCAGTGCCTGCATTAGTTCTTTTTGCTCCTAAAGTAGAAACTAATTTATCATATTCATTAGCTGCAACATGCTTTGCAGCAAGTGCCGAGACACTGTCTATCTTCCTGTAAACGGCTTTCTTTTCCTGGGGATTATCAATTTTTCGGTATTGCTCAAATAAATCGGATATTTCCTCTAATAAAACCTTTTCTTTTTCCCAATCTAAAGTTCCGATTTTATCAGTTCCTTTAAACATCATATGTTCAAAATAGTGGGCAAGTCCTGTTGTTTCAACAGGATCGGAAGTAGAACCTGCTCTCACTGCAATTAAGGTAGCAATTCTCGGCTCGTCCTGATTTTTTGTTAAAAAAACCTTCAAACCATTGTCAAGTGTATAGAGCCTTGCTTTTAGGGGATCATTGGTTACAGTTTCATACTTATAACCGTTTTTATCAGTTGATGTTTTTACTTTGTACTTTTCAGCAGTACAAGAAAATAATACTGATAAAACAAATAATAATGCAATTAATTTTAATGTTTTCATTTTTTTGATTTTTTTATGTAAATTACTCATTATTAAACTAATTTTATCTTATAATATTGTTCAAATTTAAAAAACAAATATTTTTATTATACGTATTATTTCCTAAAGTAAATAATTATTATATTTGCAAAATAACTAAGTTGATTGCTATGTACCCTAGAGATTTAACTAAGGAAATTTTAAATAAAATACACTCAAGGGAAATTATTTTTCTGCTTGGTACCCGACAGACAGGAAAAACCACCCTGACTAAACTTATCGCCGCAGCCTCTAACTTTAATAAAAATTAAAAAAATGAAAAAAACATTAGTTAGTTTAAGTTTTATTTTCTTTATTATCTTATTATATGGTCAAAATAATCAGATAAATAAAGATGAGTTTGGCAACACACCCCAATCCTACACCAGTAAAATAAATCAATTAACAGGTGGAAATCTGAAAGCCGGTAATGAATGGACATCTGTGGGGCCTTACGGAGGCGATGTTTACGATATTGCCGTTAATCCTCAAAATACGGATGTTGTCTTCGCAGGAGCAGGTTTTCCTTATATAAGTTTTAATGGAGGAAATTCATGGGAAATTATTGATGAACTGCTAAATTTAGCTTCCGGTGGAATTGAAGTTTTTGAAGCAAGCCCTGATGGTGTGATATATGCAGGAGGTTATACAACTTATGGGAAAATATTCAGGTCATCAGACGGAGGAAATACCTGGCAGCAATTAAATTTCTCTTTAAACCGTGGTGTTAATGATATTGTAGTTGATCCCAATGACCAAAATACTATTTATTTGGGCGTATCTTCCGATCCGGGACCTTCGAGTAATTTGGTTGTCGTATCTTACGATGCAGGAGAGAACTGGACTTCGTTAAATCTAATTAATGCTTTACCTGTCGGCTTTTCAGTAATTGATTTAGCTATTGACCCTGATGATAGCCAGACTATTTTTGCCGTTGGCAATGAAAGTTTCAGCAATGCTTTAATTGCAGCCAGCTTTGATGGTGGACAAACCTGGGAGAACAGGTCATCAAATTTACCAACCGGAAAGCCATACAATGTAGTAACTATTGCCGGTCAAACAGTTTATGTTGGTGGTGGGCAACTTTTCGGAGGTAATATTATGGGTTTGTATAAAAGTACGGATTATGGTTTAAGCTGGCAAAATATTTCTTCAAACTTTCCAAATAAGATTACTAATGATATTCTTATTGATACTGATAATCCCGATAAAATGTATTTAGCAACTGAAGGCGATGGGATATATTATACGTTAGACGGAGGAACCTCATGGAATTTCAATACACCCGGTGCAGGCGATGAAGGTTCGGCAAGATGTCTCGACTTCGAACCCGGCAACTCAGATATAATATACGCAGGTTTTTTAAGCCTTGCAGTATGTAAAAGCTTAAATGCCGCTCAATCATGGGAATATTCAAACTTTGGCATTGCCACCCTGCTACTTAATGATATTGAAGTTAATGTAAATAATTCAGATATTATACTTACGGGTTTTGAAGCGGAAAATTCGGGAGGTTGTTACCTGAGCGATGATGGCGGAATTTCATGGGAATTGATAGATGGATTACCGGGCACAAGATTTTCTAAAGTTACATTTGGTGCAGATAATACTATGTATGCCTGGTCGAACGGCCCTTCTTCGGTTGCACAGGAAGGCTTGTACAGATCAACTGACGGTGGCAATACATGGGAAAACCTTGGACCTAATATAGGCTCTCTTTTTGAAACACAAATCTTTGCCATTGCTGCATCACAAACAAATCCCGATTTAATTTTTATCGGGGGAAATGATTTTGGAGTTAATGGTTTTGAGTCAATAATTTACAGAACAACTGACGGAGGAGGAAGCTGGGAAAACGTTTATACCGGACCTGAATGGGACAGCTTTAATTATTTGTTTATTGATCCCAATTCAAACGACCTGATTATTTATGCTGCGTATATGTCCAATAATGTAAAAGGGGGATTTTTAAAAAGTAATGACGGAGGAACTACATGGACAGATATCAATAATGGCATACCGGTATCAACAAGATGGGTAGGAGCTATTGTTTGTAATCCTGCTAATTCTGATATTCTTTATGGCGGAATAGGTGGATATAGCGGAACCGAAGGAAGTATATATAAGTCAGAAGACGGGGGGATGTTGTGGTCCCCAACAAATATCAGTTTTGGAGTCTGGTGCAAAATAAAGGATATTTTAATAAGCCCTTTGAATGAAGATGTTATTTATGCTGCCACTACTCAAAATGGTGTTTATATCACAACAGATGCAGGTGATACATGGGAAGCAGCAAATGATGGTTTGCCTGCCAATAGAATTACTTCTTTTTCAAAATCATTCAGCATTAATGATACATTGAGGTTTTTTGCTTCTACATACACCAACAGCGCCTTTATCTCGGATATTTTTAATACTGTAAATCCGGGGTTAAGAACAATCGTTAATGAAGATTGTAATATCCTGATCTATCCTAATCCGGGACTTGGTTCTTGTATGATACAAATTATAATTACAGAGCAATCCGAAGTTAAACTGTCTGTTTATAATTCAACCGGACAATTAATCCAAACAATAGAAAACAGAAAACTTGAACAATGTAAGTATCAATATAAATTTACAGGAGAGCCTGGTATCTATTACTTACAAATTAACATTAACGGGAATGTTGAAATAAAGAAGATAATTATTCATTAAATTTGCAATAAATATATTTATTGCAAAGCATACTTGTCATTATATTTAATTTATTGTAAAGTTTAATTATCAGAATATTGACTTATGTTATACGAAAGAAAATTATATAAAAGTATAAAACTTTTTTTTCAAACGAGAGATATTATAGTCATTCACGGTGCCAGGCAAACCGGCAAAACAACTTTGCTGCAAATTATACAGCAAGATCTACCAACAGATGCTACTTTTTATTTTGACCTGGAAGATAGCAGGTATAAAGAGCTGTGCGAAGGCGGAATTTTCTCTGTCATTGCTTATTTAAAACAAAAAGGTATATATAAACAACAGCAAAAATTTTATCTTTTAATTGATGAAATTCAGTATTTATCTAATCCTTCATCTTTTTTAAAATTTGCCCATGACCATTTTCCCTTTATAAAGCTTATTGTTTCAGGCTCATCAAGTTTTGAAATTAAAAGTAAATTTAAAGATACACTCGTTGGTCGAACTGTGAATTTTGAACTTTTTCCATTAGATTTTGAAGAGTTTTTATGGTTCAAAAATAAGCAATATAATATCGGGGAAAAATCGACAAATAACTTAATCAATCACGAGTTGAAACATTTATATAAAGAATATGTGATTTACGGTGGATATCCAAAGATCGTTTTAACTGATAAAACAGAAATAAAAGAAAAATATCTACAACAAATAATTGATACATATATAAAAGGCGACATTAGAGATATTGCAAGGATAAGGCACATTGAAAAATTCAATAAGCTGCTTCAAATCCTTGCAAATCAATCAGGGCAATTGATAAATGTGGTTGAGATTGCTAATACGGCAAAAATCTCAAGGCAGACTGTTGAAGATTATCTATTTATATTGCAAAATACATATATTATAAAACTGATACCTCCTTATTCAAAAAATATCAGGTCAGAGTTATTTAAAACTCCAAAAGTATTCTTTTTTGATACCGGATTAATGAATATGCTTGGAAAAAAATATTTACCTCACGAAATCAGTGGCATATTATTTGAAACTGCTGTTTTTTCCGACTTAGTGAAAAATATAGGATTACAAAACATTAACTATTGGCGGACTATGGATAAAAAAGAAATTGATTTTATCATTTTAAAGAAACAACATACAATTCCTATTGAAGTAAAGCTTAATGCAAGAAATTTTAATTTAACGCCGATTAAATTTTTTTCCGATAAATATAAGATCAGTAATAGATATTGCGTCAGCCTTGAAGGCGAATTACCTGAAAAAACTTTCAAAGTCAATCAGATTTTCCCTTGGGAATTATATAAAAGTTTAATCTAAACTACGAGGTTTTAATTCTTATAAAATTATTGAAAAAAATGATATTTGCTTCAAAATAGCTCAAACCTCGTAGTGTTATTGTGTTAAAGTGTTATTGTGTTTTATTACTGATTACAGATAACTGATCACCGCTTATTGCATACTGCCTATTGCTTTCTGCCACTGCCACTTTACTTCGGCACCTGACATTTAAACCCACCCTGCACTCCATCCGGCACTTGCCCGCCTTTACCGCTATTTGGTGCCCAGATGTCGTTTTTATCAGAATTATTAACCTGCACATCCATAGTAAAATCTCCTGAGAGATAACCGGAAGTACCGGCTTGTACTGCCCAAACATCATTTTTATCAGCATTTCCTATCTGACTGTTGGCATCTCCATCAC
>JAIOSH010000120.1 GCA_021107685.1 Bacteroidales bacterium
GAAATATTTATTTTAATTTGTTAAACCCCGGTTTAGCAATAAAATATAAGCTCCTTCTTGCTATTACAAGTAAAGGAATTGTCCGACAAAAATATTTCCCCAGCACCTCAAAATATTATTTAGCCAGTTCTTTCCCTTCGGTCGAAATGACATTGACTTTATGGACTGATACTGATTATATTTTATTATTTACACACACTATGGCCCTATTGTTAAGATACAAGAGGTTAATCAGAAAAAAAAATCATACGTTTGCCCTGTTCAGCCCACCCTATTAAAACCAAATATTATAAACATTGGCTTGCCAAGATCAGGTATGTATAAATTAGAAACTTTTAATTTTTTATTTCGTACAAATTTGATATTAATAAGATTAATTTTTTAAATTGCCGACTTTTTTAATATTAATAATTTTTACTTATTTTTATATTATTTATTGCCTTATATTTAAATAGTTATGAGAAAAATTCTATTATTTCTAATAATTCTTACATTACAATTAAATAGCGGGTTTACTCAAAAACCTGATAATATTAATAAAAACGGACAGAAAATCCCCAAATTAGACATGGTGCCTATAAACTATAATATATTTTATAGTGTACAAGTTGGAGTTTTTTTTACACCAAGAACAGCCGATCAATTATTAAATGTTAAAAATTTATATTATACAAAGGTTGTAAATGGTAACTGGAGATATATTTCAGGTATTTACAGAAACAAGAAAGAAGCTATTGCAGCAAAAAAAGAGATAATAAATAAAGGTATAATTGATGCTTTTATAGTTGTTTTTAATAAAAATTTATCATCAAAGATTGAAGAAGATAAAAATATAAAAAAAGGCTATATTAGTTTATCGAATTTCACATTAGATAGCCTAAAAGAAGCCCTTATTATAAGTAAAAAAAAATATGAAGAACTCACAAGTTCTCTTAACAAAGAAATTAGTTCAATAACATTATTAAAGAAAAAAACTGAAAATGAAATAAATAAAATTCAGTCCCTAAAAAGCCAGAGATCGCTTTATTGGATTATTATTATCATTGCTTTTCTTATAGCAATAATTGCAATTTTATTATATATTTTTATAAAAAATAAATTAAAATTAGAAACAGAAGCATTTAATATTCAAATGAATATTACAAAAGAATCTTTTGCCGAAGAAATTAATCAAACAAAACAGGCTCTTATTGAAGATAATAATCAAACTAAAAGATTAGCTATGCTCAACAGGGTTATTAATACTCTCCCTTTAAGTAATGGTATTGATAAAGCATTTGATAGCAAAAAACTTGAAACCCAATTAAATGACATACTTAGTAATTCTGACCCTAAAGAAATGGATCATACCTTACCTGTTAAATTAGCTATGGAGATTTCAAATATGAGATTAAAATTTCTAAGTCTTCCTGAAAATACTCCAGGGAAAAAACAACTTTATGAAATCATTAATAAACTTGAGAAACAATTTAATAAAAGTAATTACGAAATTGTAAATCTTGAGGGAAAACCTTTTGAGAAAGGAATGAAATTAATTGCAAATTTTATTCCTTCAAATGATTTAAAACCCGGTGAAGAAATAATTACAAAAGTAATAAAACCCCAGGTAAATTACAAGGGTGAAATTATCCAAACAGCCGAGGTTGATGTTAGTATTGGAAAATAAATTAATTTTAATAATAAAAAACACTTAACAAATGGAAGAATCTGTAAAAACACAATTTGACTTTATCAATTTTGTATATGGTGTTGGTGCAGCAGTAATTTTAATTGCAGCTATGTTCAAATTCTTAGGTTGGACTTATGCTAATGAAATATTTATTGTTGGATTAACAACTGAAGCTATTGTATTTCTTGTTTCAGCTTTTCAGTGGAAAATTGAAAGAAAAGGTTATAGATGGGAAAAAATTTTTCCTGCTTTAAGTTCCGAATCAGAGACTATTGATGAAAAGATTGATTTATCTGAAAGTATTCAACAATATTATAAAAATACTGATTCTATAATTCGTACAGTTCAAAGTCTGGATAAAGCCATACAAAATTTTTCCAAAGTCTCTGAAGAATTAGCCGATTCTGTTAAAAAAATATCAAAATCTGTCTCAAAAATCGAAGATTCGTCTGAGAATTACGAAACCGAATTGAATAGTTTAAAAGCCAGGATGAACCATGTAAATGAATTTTATTCGGAAATGGCTAAGTTAGTAGAAAATAAATAATACAAATATCAAAGTTATCTTCAAGTCAGGAAAAAATTGAACAATAAAGTGAATATCGAATATCAATTAACGAATAATGATTTAAGAAGTTGATCAAGTATGAATAAATATGATTTAGAAGAACGATTGATTGATTTTTCAGTTTTGATAATTAAAAACATAAAATGAAGTACAAATCAATATAAATTTGAGTAGCAAACGGCCACGTGCTATAGCTGCAAAACGTTATTTGCCGGTAGCATTATTTATTGAACAAGCAGGTGTTATTTTGAATATATGTATTTATGAATGAAAATTTTGAATATAAAGGCACAGGAAGGGAATTAAGAACTAAGATTGTAAATCTTTTATACTTAATTTTTATTATCCTTGCATTTCTATATATTCCCGCTGATTTTGTGGATATTTTCAGGGATATCGATAAATCTTTTAAAGACTCTGAAAAAGAAAACATTAAACTTTCATTTTATAATAAAAAAATATTTGAATTAATGTCTCAGAGTAATGCTGATTCAACTGAGTTTTATATTAGAAATTACCTGAAAGCTAATAATTCCTCAACAAATATTATTAATAAAATAGAAATATGTAAACAGAATTTAATTCAAAAAACCGGTGGTTATGATGAACATAAATTTTTGAAAAATGCAAAAGACTACTCGACAATGGAGAAGTTCTTTTTAAGACAAAATTTAGCAGATTCAATTGCTCATCATATTAATATGCATAAAAATTTAGTAAGACCAATTGTTGATAGTTTGACTTATATGAGAATAGATTCTCTGCTTTATGTTGGAAAAATCAGGACATCTGCCGGTTTTTCAAAAAATTGGGTAAGATATTATTTTGATAAAATGCCTATGGCTGCTGCTATAACATTACTTTCAAAATTTCAGAACGATATCAGGAAAACCGATAATATGATCATTGAATCATATATTATGTTATTGGCAAAAAATGATTCATTAATTTCAAGTACTTTAAAACAAAATCTTGAAGCTGAGCTTACCAGGGTTAAAAATGAAATTTTCAATTTGGGAGAAGAAATTATTTTGGCGATAGAAAGTAAAGATATAATGAGCGAAGATAGTTTTTTTAAAATTAAGGCCTATGTAGAATACGGAAGTGAAATTGATTCATTAAATATTGATTCTTTCGGCAGGATAAGCTTTTATCCTTATAAAGAAGGAAAATATAAATTTACTGTAATTATTGACAAAAATATTTTACAGAAAATAATTGAAGTAAGGGATATCGGAACTGTTTTGGAAATTATGAAACTACCAACATTATATACAGGTATTGATAATTTAATTAAAATATATCATAATAAATTCAAAGACAAGGATATTGATGTAGATATCAGTTCAGGAGAATTAATCTATAAAGATTCAAAATACTATGCAAGATTTAAATCTCCGGGATTAATAGAAATAAATGTTTATAGTACTTATTATAAAGAAAAAAAATTACTTTCAACAAAAAAATTTATTGTCAAAGACCTGCCTGATATTAAGGCTGTTCTTTATGGGAGACAAAGCGGTGTGATTTCCCAAAAAATTCTGAAAATTCAAAAAAATTTAGAACTAAAAAGCGATTTTGTTGATAATATTAATTTTAATATTAAAGAATTTGATATTAAACGGATTAATAAAAATATTACTGAATCAAATAAGAATGAAGGAGCTTACTTTACTTCTTTATCCAGAAAAATTATTGATAATGCTGAAAAAGGAGATATTTTTATTTTTGATAATATTAAGGTAGAAAAAATTATGGGAAATGAAATTGAAATACCTTCAATTGTATTAAATGTAAAATAATTTAAAATATTTTTTTTTAAGTTTATTTGGAAACCTATGAGTGAAAATATTGAGCAAAAAGGAACAGCAAGAGTATTAAGAATAAAAGTTGTAAATCTTTTATATCTTATATTTTTTGTATTGGCATTTTTATATATTCCTGCCGATTTTGTTGATGTTTTCAGAAGTATTAATAAAACCTATGAAGAATCTACTAAAGATTATGAAACAAAAGAATATAGCAACCTTTATGATTATAATTTAATTATTTTTGATTTTTTAAATAGTAATAATTTAGATAATGCTGATCTGAAACATAATTTCCATAGAATTAACCAAACTGCAACAAAAATAATTGATAAGTTTGAAATTTATAAACAAAATTTAATACAATTAAATGGAGGTTATAATGAATTTAACTATTTAATGAATGGGAAAAATTATAATTATACAGAAGAATATTTACTTGATAACTTTATTTCGGATACAATTAAGCAATTTATTACCAAATATAAAGCTTTGATAAAATCTGTTGTAAATAGAAAAACGTATTCAGTTATAGATTCTTTACTTGTAGATGATGATTATCTTATATCTTCAACAAGAACCAATAAAAAATGGGGAAAGTATTATTTTAGTAAGATGCCTGTTGCAGGTTCCATAACTATTATGTCGAAATTTCAGAATGACATAAGAAAAGCCGAAAATATTGTATTAGAATCATATATAGATATATTGAAACAGAAAGAGGATACTATAAATATTGGCGTATTCGCAAAAATATTGGCTGATACTATTTTACCAAAATACAAATCAAAAACAAAGTTGAAAAGAAGTGAAGATAATATTTATAAGTTAGGTGAAGGAATTGACTTAGCTGTTAATCTTCCATTTGCCGATTTTTCAAAAATTAAAGCATATGTAAAAAAGGATGACAAATTGGATACCATTCGTGTTACTCCCGAAGGAAGAATAAGATATTTTCCTTACGAAACCGGCAAATATAAATTCATTGTTTATGTTGATAGTAAAAAAATTGAAAAAGAGATATTCGTCAGGGAAATAAAACCTATTGTAGAATCAGGCAAACAACAGATATTTTATACAGGAATAGATAATAAAATTAAGATTCTTCATAGTAATTTTGATGCAAAAAATTTAAAAGTTGAGTCTGATAAGGGTGAATTAAGCTTTAATGATTCTGTTTGCATTATTAGATTTAAATCAAAGGGTTTAGCCGAAATCAGAGTTTATGGATTATATGAAAAAGAAAAAAAACTGCTTTCTGTTAATAAAATTTTAATTAAGGAATTACCCGAACCAAAAGCATTTGTAAACAACCTGCAAGGTGGTATTATTTCTGCAAACACACTAAAACTCCAGGAAAATCTTGAAATCAAAAATCTTTTTGTAGATAATGTCAGCTATAAAATTAGAAATTTTAATATAAAAAGAATTCATCATAACGATAAAATTAATAAAATTGAAACTGTTAAAAACAAAAGTGCTGTTTTTAGCAAATCATCAAAAAAATTGTTTGCAAAAGCTGTTAATGATGATATCTACATATTCAATGATATTAAAGTAGAAAATATTGATGGTATTATTAAAACCATACCTTCAATTGTATTGACTGTAAAATAATTTATTTTATGAAACATCATAAAAATACATTTTATAAGTATTTAAAATATTTTCTTTTAATTTTTATTCTTGTTTTCAATTTCCATCTTTTTGGACAAATAAAAGGAAAGATTATTCCAAATTATATAAACAAGACAATAGTTTTAGAAAATGGAATTTTTGTTGTACAGGATAATGTAAAAGTGGCTAAAAATGGCTTACTTATCATCAATGTAGGTGCTAAAATTTTATTTCAACCAGGTACAAGCATAATAATTGAAGGTGGTTTAAGAATAAAAGGTTCTGCTAATAATTTCATTGATATTACCAGCTTCAATAAATCTGTTGAAGGATATGGCTTTGAAATTATTAATGTAAGTGATGCTGATATTGAAATTTCTTATGCGAAATTTACAAATCTGCTTTTACCTATAAAATTTAGAAATAACTGGAGTAGAAAAAACATTGTAATTTCAAATAATATTTTTGAGAATAATAATTCCGGTGAATCAGGTATTATTATTCAAAGTACTGATATATTACTGGGAAGAAAAGAAATTAATTTTTTATTTTCATTTAACCAGTTTTCATCTAATTACAGTAATATTTATATTGAAAATCTTGAATCCGACAACCTGAAATTAAATTTTAATAATAATGTAATTACCGGGAATTATTACAGGGGATATGAAATTGGAGGTATATTCAATGCACCTGTTTTTTCAACTTTTAATTCTGAAAAGAAGAAATACAGGGTTGGTTTTATGGGTAATTCAATTTTTAATAATTTTTTAGTGAATGACCAGAATGATACTATTATTTCAGAGATAAATTTTGGTATAACAGGAATTGGAGATAAATTCAACTTACCATCAAATTATTTTGGTGATAGGGAAAATCGTAGAATTATTAAAACATACGACCATTTTGCAAATAATAATTCATCACCCTTCCTTGACCCATTGCTTCCATTAGAAACACCATCGCCATTAACACCCGGTCATATATGGAAAATAATGCTTTCTGGAAAAGAAGTAAATGCTTTTTCAAGGTTTAAATCAAATTATGAACAGGATTCAATCAGGTTGTTCTTTAATAAACGTATAAATACAAAACAGGGTTTTAAGCTCACTTATTTCTATTATGATAAACATATAAACTCAATACAGGAATATGTCCTTGATGAAAGTGATATTTTCTTTAATGACAAATTTAAAGAAAGAGCTATTTATATATCTGATGATATTTTTTTAAAGAATAAAATTGGTTACATTGAAATAAAAGGTCTTGAGGATGAAAATGGATTTCCTTTACCAAAAGTAACAATAGGCAAAAATTTTGTTTATAAATATATAATAGCTTACAAGGAAATATTTATTGAAGATAAAATGATTACAATTAGAAAAGCCAGATTAGATTCTTTAATTAATTTAACAGGTATCAAAACTTATAAAGATAGCGTCATCAGTGAATTATATTATAGAATTGATTCCCTTGAATTATTATCTGATGAATTAATCGGCACTGACAGCCTATATAAACAATTACTTATAAATTATGATTCTTTACAAGAGATTGTTCAATATATAATTGAAACTGATAGTATAGTTAAAAAATTATATTTACCTATTGATAAAAAATGGGAAATAGGTATGCAGGTTGGACTATCTTTCTATTACGGCGATTTGCAGGATGCTATTAATGGAACAAATATGGATTATACATTTGGAATTTTAACGAGATATAATTTTAATGCAAGATGGGCTGCAAAAATAAATTTAAATTATGTAAAAATTTCTGCTAATGATAGAGAAAATATTGAAAGACTCAGACCCAGAAAACTTTCGTTCGTAAATGAGATGTATGAATTATCAACTCAAATAGAATTTAATATTAAATCTGCTAATATGTCGAATTTCATAATTCCAAGTATTTCAACAGGTCTGGTTTTCTTTTATCATAATCCTTATAGTCCTAATCCGGGTGGAGAAAAATATGAATTAAGGAAGATAGGCACTGCGGGTAAGAAGGATGCATATTCGACCTTTCAGATTGCTTTTCCTTTTGATGTTGATTTTAAATGGATATTAAATAATAATTGGGTGCTTGGAGTAAATTTAGGTATGAGGAAAACTTTTACCGATTATTTGGATGATGTTGGTAATGATAAATGGGTAAGCAGGGAAAATTTAAATAAAGCCAATCCCGAACTAAATGGTAAGGCAGGTTCGGTTGGAAATCCTGCTAATTATTCAAGTGGTAAAAGAGGAGACCCTACTAAAGATTGGTATTATGTTTTCGGTTTTACTATAACAAAATTATTACAATAAGCTAATGTTTAATAAGATGAAAAAAGTAAAAAATTTTGTATTAATAATAATATTGCTGACTGCCTTTAATATTAATGCTTTTTCACAACTTTCAGCAGGTTTGATGTTTGGAATTAATATGACCACTATTAATGATAAAGCTCCGTCAGGAACAGAAAAAGGTTTTAATAATGGTTCAAATTTTGGCTTTTTTTTAGACTATAAATTTGGTGATTTATTCCATAGCGAAAATAAATTTGTTAATATGCTTTCCCTACAGTTTGAATATTCTTATGCTAAAAGAGGACCTAAATTTGCAACCGATACCATTGATTATTATATAAAAAATTCTTACCATGAAGGTTATTTAGTATTAAAGTTCACTTTTCCTTTGAGTAAAAAATTTAAGGGCTTTTTATTAGGCGGACCCTATATAAGCTATTGGACTTTTTCAAGAAGCATATATAAAATCTCTGATGTTGGAGTAATTTACACAAATAGAATAAATTATTCAAATGAAGTACAAGTTATTGGCGATTACTCTTTTATATGGTCTAATATTAATTATGGATTGTGTGGAGGAGGAGGTTTAATTTATCAGTTGGATAAATTTAATAGTTTCTTTTTTGAAGGGCGTTTATTAAGAGATTTAACTAATTCCGGAAAATATAATTCAAATACTCAAGATTACAATGCTCGCTTTGGTTTCACTTCACTAAACTTTTCCATCGGTTATATTTATACTTTTGGTTCAAAAAAAATTCTTAAAGAACTCTTTGGAGCTAAAAGATAAATACTAATAAATAAATTTGAAAAACATAAATAAAAAAGCTTTACCAAACCATTGTTCAGTAAAGCTTTTGTTAATTTATGCTTAATTGCTTTTCCTAATGGCTAAACAATATTGCATTTTTTAGATCTAAACTAATACTTTAAGTACTATTTACACTTTTTTCTTTGCATCATATACTTTCTTTGTTCCATAACCGGCACCCAATGCAAGTAAGATTATTAATCCACCGCCTAATGGTGCTCCACCACCGGTCGGGTATCCGTTCTCGCCTCCA
>JAIOSH010000199.1 GCA_021107685.1 Bacteroidales bacterium
CTGGGTGCAATGCCAAGCACTGATTTTAGTCCTTTCTCTATTTTATGTATGGAATCCGGATGATTAAAGTATATATTTCGTCCCGTGCTTTTATGCTTTCTTACAAGAACGTCTGTAAAAACTATAGGAATGCCATAGTTCTCAATTACAACATCTTCGTATACTTCCTCAAACTCGTCATTCCTTTTCATATTTTCACTTCCGTAATGTACGTTTTTTCTTTCGGTTGAGCAAAGTTATCACAATAATTAAATCTTGATCTGAGTTTTCGATGCCTATTGTACATATTAAAGAGCCAAGAGCCATTTTTATTCTTTATTCCCCTTAAAAGCACATCAAAATAATTAATAATCATTTATTTGAATATTTAATAGAGAACTTAATCTTCGTGTAAATTCTTCAAATTCAGCACTATCTGGTTGTTGAATCCTATCTAAATGGAAAAACTTAGTAGTCGTTGGAGATTCTTTATGAAGAATTTCATAATCAATATCGACTCTAATAATTGTCCAAAATTGAGAATAATCATCTCCTTTTGCTTTTCGGTGACTTTTTTCAGCTTCTCCAATTCTATTATGAATATTTGAAATGTCTTTACCGCCTTTTATTTCTATAGCTATTAATAGAATATCTCCTTTAGAAAATAATTCAATTATTCCAATATCTGGGTCACTAGAGAATTTGATTAATATTTTGCGCTTGGAACTGTTTTCGATTAAAATTTCGTTATTATCGACATTTAAAATGTATGGTGTGACTAATTTTTGAATTAATTTAAATGTTTCTTTAGTGGCCAAATCACCAACTTCTGTATTACGTCCACCTCTTAACTGAGGACCTAATGTTAATAATTGCATTTCTGTTACAGTATTGGGTGATAAAATATCAAGTTTATCAACGAAAATTTGTCCAGTACAAATTAGGCTTTTGCAAAGTTCTTCAATGTATGGTTTCGTTTTATCAGAGATGTCACCTTTTTTTTCCATTCTTTTAAATTTTCCAAATTGACCTTTGTACATCTCTTTTTGAGATATCCCAAATAATAATCTATAATATCCAATTAAAAAAGGATTTGCTTCCATAATATATGGAATTGGGAATAATATTTCTCCTCTTAAATAAAATGATGCCACTTTATTAAGATATTTTTGTTCTACATAATTTGCCAATTGTTTATCAATTTCAGGGATTTCCAATTCTTTAATAGTATCACTCAACGCTTCGATAAAAAATTTTTCTTTAATTGATTTTAATCGGTAAAAAAAGTTAATTTGTAAATCTGGCTTAAGAATTGGCAATTTATTCATTCGCATTCACCTCTTTGATTCTTTTACATGCAATATCTACATAATCGCTACTTAATTCGATGCCAACATATTTTCTATTTAATTTCATCGCTACTACTCCAATTGTTCCTGAACCAAAAAAAGGGTCTAAAATAATATCCCCTGGTTTTGAACCTGCTTTGATACACGGTTCAATTAAAGTTTCTGGAAACATGGCAAAATGATCATATTGATTTGGTTCAGTATTAATAGACCAAATTGTTCTTCGATTCCTTAAACCCTTTTTTAACTTCGATGGTTCTTTTATTGATTCATGGTCGTAATAATATTTTTTTGATTTTGATAAAAGGAATAAATATTCATGTGCCCTTGTAGGTCTATCTTTTACTGATTCAGGTTGACAATTTGGTTTATGCCAAATAATATCCGACCGTAAGTACCAGTCATCAGATTGTAATGCAAAGGCCAATCGCCATGGAATTCCGATTAAATCTTTTGGTTTCAGTCCTTCGGGTGTTGGAGGTCTATACCTCATTCCACGGGCTGGATTTTTTTTATCTTTATCTCTCCATTTTCTATTTCCACTTGTGTAAGAATCACCAATATTTAACCACAAAGTTCCATCATTTGAAAGAGTACGGCGAACTTCTAGAAAAATACCAGTCAAATTCTCAATATATTCATCCACTTCTAATTCAGCACCAATTTGATATGGAATTCCGTAATCTCTCAGTCCCCAGTATGGAGGACTAGTAATACAACATTGAAAATAATTATCTGGAAATTTTTTTAGGCTTCTAAGAGCATCTCCACAAATTATTTGATTGACCGTATCCATGTAATTCCTCTAAACATATTATATGGTTTTTATTTATAGATACTTCAAATAAGTAACTATTTGCTATGTTTTTGATTATTATTAATTAAGGCAATGAATAATATTATAAAAATTGATGCACTTTTAGAGATTTTAAATGGTTATTATTTATTAATATCGAGATTGTTGGAAAAGCCTAATTTTCGAATATTTCAACATTACTGTCTAAACTTTACCGGGTGCAGGATAGTGATTTAGTTTTAATAATATTTTCAAAAGTTTTGATTTAGGTTATTTCCATGTACTTTTCCGGCAATCTCAATATCTTCAAACCGAGCATAAACCCGCCATTTCGCAGCCCCGTTTGCACTATACCCAAATGAATTCGTGTGAATCCACGTTTGCTGTTGGTACTTTTTCTCATATAAAATGTTTTCCCAGAATATTGTATAAACTTCAATCAACATAAAAATAGAAAGAAATAGAGCCTCTAACTTGATACATCTACTCTAGCCTTCTAATTCTCTGTTAACTCTTTCACAGTCTTCTTTACTTCTTAATCCAAGAAGTTCTATGGCAAGCTCTTTACTTTTTGCGCCGTGAATAAAAGATAATTTTCCGCTTCCCGCAGTTATAAATCTAATATCCAGTGCCGGCTCAACTACCCCACCCATTTTAAGTCTTGAGAGGTCATGGAAACATTTGACTTTAATTCCGTACTTCTTCATAGCTTCAATGAGCTCATCTCTTGTTATCCTGTTTTGTAGTACAAGTGTATTATTTTTTATCAATTCAATCACCTAAATTAATTACTAGTGTCAAGTCAACATCAAAGTGTCTGATTATAAGGTGTATTGCTAGCGTATTTGGATACATTATAGGGTTGACTTGACACTAGCTACCACCTCTATAAAGGGCTATATCTGTTTTTCTAAATATCCTTATATCCGATACTCAACACGATTCCATCTGATTCACATATCTGATAATAAAATTTTGCGGGTCTTTCGTTTATTGGTATTTTGTACACAATGGTTATGTATATGGATTTTGAAGTTAGCAAAAGACTACTTTTACCTAAAAGAAACGACTCCATCCCCCAATATCCAAATCCATATTTTTTTCGCAAATACTCATCATCTTGATAGTAGCTAAAATGAGAATCACCTTCTAGTACAATTGGATAATACTCTATGCCTGCATCATTTACTATGTGTGGATATTTAAAAACCCTTGACTCATTTGCCGTATTATAAACATGCATATCCAAGATAATGAATTTCCATCCTTCTCCTGCTTTATATTCCTCTTGATGGCTTAGATCTGAGTCACTCCATCCTACATAATAGCCAAGAGAATCAGTAGACCAAGTGCGTTCTATCCAAACAGAAACATCGTCTCTTGCCGTTGTTGTATTAGCTGGATTATTTACACAACCTGCGATAAAAACTGCTACGAAGCCTACCATTACTATTACTATTAAGCCTGCTATGATTATCTTTTTTTTCATACATATGTCACTTTCTTTTAAGTTTATAGCACCTTCCATATAAAGTCAAAGACTCCAGACTGCTTCGTAAAGTCTAGGGCATCATGTCGATGCTTGGGATTAATATTGAATTTACATTTTTCCTTTATTTTTTGCGTTTAAAATTTAATTTCTATTAATTTCATAAGATTAGTGAATCTTCAATTTCTATCCTATCAATGTAATTAGTGAATAGGAATATTGGAAGCCTTGTTTGATTAAAATAATGGCTAATTAGCGTGTAAAACAAGAGAAGAGAATTATCAGCAGTCTCACAAACATATAACTTAGATTTTGGGTCTGGCAATGCATTAATAGTACCATGTAAATCTTGGTTACAGATAACTCCTTTATTCAACACGCAAACAGTGTCAATTCTTGAATGTTCAGGAAGTTTCTCAGACTGATGTTTTTGGTTCATGTATTTTGCCAAAGTTTTTAATTTTATCGAGTTATATGCAAATAAATAATAATTGATGGGCCAGATATTCCATTTACTTCCGTATAATTCATCTTTTACAATGATAGGTCCAGAGGGCTCAACATAGGCGGTTTTTTCAAGATTACGAACCATTTTCATATTTTGGTAAGTTTTCTCCAGTTCGTAGGTAGTAAGACGTGATTTAACCTCAATTACTGCATATACACATTCTACTGGAATGATTTGAGTGATAGCATTGCGATACAAAATAGGAGTTTTTTCTCTATCATAAATAATTACATCTAGCTCCTTAGAAACATTGCCATTAGCATCTATAAGCTCCCCAGTTGAGATTCCTAATGATCCAGGGAGATATTCACTAAGAAAAGTCCGAAAAATTTCTTCGTTTGCTTTTCCTTTGAGACCTCTATGTTTTATGGCAGCTTGAGCATATTCGAAATCTGAACGCATTCTTGAGGCTATTGCTTTAAAAATATCTTCAACTTTAATATTTAATCCACTCCTCCGAAATTCGGTATGATAATTAAACTATTAATGGAACTCTATTAAGATAAATGCCTAAGTGCAGACAAAGTCGTACATTAAATATATTCTTGTTTGATAATAGTTTTTTAAACTTTCTTTTTACATCTGATTAAATGAGCATGAACTAGCTATTTTACAATCACTATCCCCCTGACTTAACTACCGTAGCCCCATACAAAATACCTCCCACCCGTTTTTCCATCTCTCCCGTCAATACAAATTTTCATAATTTTCCCCCCATATACGAAACCACCAAAACCCGTTTAACCCTTTCTCGGATCAGTTATCTCGCCCGTGAGTGCGGATGCCGCCGCAGTGGCCGGAGAAGAAAGATACACAAAAGCCTTGGCACTTCCCTGCCTGCCCTGGAAGTTGCGGTTAGACGTGGCAAGCCCTACCTCGCCGTCACCCAGCAGCCCGAAACTGCCGCCCATACAGGGTCCGCAGCAGGGACTCTCCACAATTGCGCCAGCCTCCATGA
>JAIOSH010000302.1 GCA_021107685.1 Bacteroidales bacterium
ATCCGCTCTGCGGATTGTGTGAACTTCTTTTTATCTTTTCCAATCGAAAAAAAACAAAACTTAAAGAAGATGCTATAAAAGTAATCAAATTATTATATACCCCAGCACCTCAAAATATTATTTAGCCGACACAAACTCCCCAAAATTTAATGTCATACGGAAAATATTAAAGTTTTGATATGACACTATAAAATATACATAATAATTTTATATTTTTGCTGCCAATAAAAATTAAAAAGACAATATGCCAATATTAGGTTCCATAATAAAAAAAGTTTATGAGCTAAAAAATATACCTATTGAAAAGAAAAAACAAATTGCTCCTTATAAAGCCCAGGAAAAAGTTCTGAAAAAATTAATTAAAAAAGCTCAATTTACATCTTTTGGCGAATATTATGATTTTTCATACATTTTAAGGCAAAAAGATATAATTAAAGCTTTCCAGTCGAAAATACCTGTATATAATTATGATTCCATGTTTCAAAAATGGTGGTATCGTGCATTAAACGGCGAGGCTTATGTATCCTGGCCCGGCAGGGTTAAATATTTTGCATTGACATCAGGAACATCAGAAGCTTCAAGTAAACAAATCCCTGTTACAGGTGATATGATACGGGCTATAAGAAGAACAAGCATCAGGCAATTGGTTTCAACAACAAAATTCGATTTTCCTTTAGAATTTTATGAAAAAGGGATTCTTATGATAGGGGGAAGCACTCATCTTCAATATAATGGTACTTATTACGAAGGAGATTTATCAGGGATTTCTGCAGATAATCTTCCTTTTTGGTTTCAACATTTTTATAAACCGGGCAGACGTATTTCAAAAGAACGTGACTGGGCAACTAAATTAGAAGAAATTGTAAGAAAAGCAAAAGATTGGGATATAGGCGTTATTGTTGGTGTACCTGCATGGATACAGGTTATTTTAGAAAAAATCATTAAATATTATAATGTAAGAACCATACATGATATCTGGCCTAATTTGTCAGTTTATGTTCATAGTGGTGTTTCTCTCGGCCCTTACCTGAAAAGTTTTGAAAAATTATTTGCCCATCCTATAATATATAATGAATCATATCTTGCATCTGAAGGTTATATTGCTTATCAAAACAGAATGAATGTCAATGCGATGGAAATGGTTCTGGATAATGGTCTGTTTTATGAATTTGTTCCTTTTAATGATGATAATTTCGACATTGACGGTAATATTAAAAGCAATCCCCATATTATAACAATTAATAATATAGAAGAAAACAAAGAATATGCATTATTACTATCCACTTCTTCAGGAGCTTGGAGATACATGATTGGTGATGTAATTAAATTTACTTCAAAACAATTGAATGAAATTGTTATTACAGGAAGGACAAAACATTTTCTGAGTATTTGTGGAGAACATCTTTCGCTTGATAATATGAACAGAGCTATTGAAATGCTTGAAGATGAATTTAATATTGAAGTCAGGGAATTTGCTGTTGCCGGAATAAAGCACGATAGAATGTTCGCTCATAAATGGTTCTTAGGCTGTAACGAAAAAATTGATCCTGAAATTGCAAAAAATAAAATTGATGAATACTTAAAAAAATTGAATGATGACTACCGCGTCGAACGTATTGAAGCAATAAAGGATATTTTTCTTGAAATACTTCCTGCAAAAATTTTTTCCGATTGGATGAAAAAACGAGGAAAAGAAGGCGGAGCAAATAAATTCCCGCGTGTTTTAAAAAATGCCCAGTTAAATGAATGGGAAGAACATTTGAAGGAATATAAAACCTAAGGTAGCAAACTGCAAACAAATTAATTTAAGAACACCGATTAACGATTTTTGATTTTAGAATTAATGATGAATTATGAGTGATGAATTACTAAATATAAAGAGGTGCAGGACTAAAGGTACAAATAGACAAAACTATACAGCAATTTTAATCCGAGTATTCAGCGATTTTCTAAAACTAATTACCTTTAGAAAATCGCTGAGTATTCGGGACTGAAATAAAAATTTGTTAGAAAAACATAGTTTATAATGCGAATCAAGGGTTAAAAATGATTGATGATTATTACTTGGCACTGGGTTCTTGGCACTGAGTTCTGTGCAATAAAGTACCGAGTACCAAGTACCTGATTATTACATGTAAAAAATATATTAATTTCAACTCCTGATTCAAATTTATAAGATAATAATATTGATTAATATATTAACAAATTGAACAATGAGTCCATATTTAAAAGGTGTGATAGTAGGATTAGCTTTTGCTGTTCTTCTTGGACCTGCATTATTTGCACTTATCCAGACAAGCATACACAGAGGATTTAAATCAGGCTTGTTTTTTGCAATTGGAATTTTTATTAGTGATCTAACAGCAATAATTCTTTGTTACTTAGGAGCCTCCCAAATATTAGGAAGCGACCCAAGAGAAAATTTCCTGTTTGGAATTATTGGTGGTATTATTCTAATTATATTCGGAACTGTTACATATACACGTAAAGTTTATGATAAAAGTAAAGAAAATAATGATAAGGAAATAAAAACAAATACTCCTAAGCTCTATATTTATGTTCTAAAAGGGTTCTTTCTTAATATTGCCAACCCGGGGATGTGGTTCATCTGGGTAACAGTTATTGTTTCAATAGGTTCAAATTATGGAATAAATACCAAATCCATTTTTGCTTTTTTATTCGGTATATTGTCAACTATACTGGGAACAGACATATTAAAATGTTTTATTGCCAATAAGTTAAAGCAATCCCTCAAACCTACAGTAATGTTATGGATGAACAGAATAGTTGGTATTTTATTAATTGCCTTTGGTGCTTATTTAATTATCAATGTTCTGGTTGATCTGGAAAGTATGATACCGTTTTATTCTTAAATCAATAAGAATGCTGGACAGGTTTAATATCTTTAATATTTAACTGAAGAGTTACTTGCCCGTTCCATTCATTTTCTTCAACATGGTAGCAGATATTAAAAGGCTTGTTTTGATCAATATAAGCTAAATGTTCAGCTTGCTGAAAAGCTATAGCGGGTAAAGGAAAGCCGGAGATTTCCAGATGTACTACATTTAATTTAAGATGATTTTTACCGACTTTGCGTGCATTGCCTGTATCAATAACTCTTTCTGTTTCAAAAACAGGCGACATATTGCCCGGTCCAAAAGGTGCAAATTGTTTTAAAATCCGGTTAAATTTTTTATTAATATGATTTAAACATAGTTTAGCATCAATTTCAACTTCAGGAGTCAATGAATTATCCGTTATTGTTGAAGAAACAATTTTTTCAAAACACTGACAAAAAGCTTGAAAATTTTCCTTTTTTAATGATAATCCGGCAGCATATTTATGACCTCCAAAATGTTCAAGCAAGTCACTACATTCATCAATAGCATTATAAATATCAAAATCTTTTACTGAACGGGCTGAGCCTGTTATAGAACCATTGGATTCAGTAAATACTATTGTAGGACGATAATAAGATTCAACCAATCGGGAAGCAACGATTCCTATAATACCTATATGCCATTGCGGATCATAAACAATAGTGGTTTTATTTTGCAATAATATTTTATTTTCTTCGATCATCTCAAGTGCCTGCTGTGTAGTCTGTGTATCCAGATTTCTTCGTTCGGTATTGATCTTATTTATTTGTTCAGCTAAATTTTGAGCATAATCAATATTTTCAGAAATAAGCAACTTTACTGAATTATTAGCGCTTTCTATTCTTCCTGCTGCATTGATTCTGGGTCCTACAAGAAAAACAATATCGCTTATTGTTAATTCTTTATTAAATATATAATTTGAATTTTCTAATTCTTTATTCTTTTTTCTTATTAACTTACTGTACTTTAAAATAGCTTCAAATCCCGGACGAGGATTAGTATTAATAAGTTTTAATCCATGATACGCAAGTATTCGATTTTCACCGGTTATTTCAACAATATCAGAAGCAATGCTAACTACAACAAGGTCAAGATATTTATTTAATTTATTAAAAGGAATATTGTTTTTTTGAGAATATCCCTGAATTAATTTAAACCCAACACCACAACCGGATAATTCATTATAAGGATATTTGCAATCTGCTCTTTTAGGATCTAAAACAGCACAGGCATCAGGAAGTATATCGCCTGGGCGATGATGGTCGCATATAATAAAATCTATATTTTTGGTTTTTGCATAAGCTATTTTTTCAACTGCCTTTATTCCACAATCAAGTACAATAATTAGTGAAAAATTATTTTGAGAGGCAAAGTCAATACTTTTGATAGAAATTCCATAACCTTCAGTATATCTATCAGGAATATAAAAATCAATATTATTATAAATTGTTTTTAAAAAAGTATAAACCAATGCAACCGCAGTAGTACCATCAACATCATAATCACCATACACCAATATTTTTTCATTATTTTTAATCGCGGATTCTGCTCTGCTTATCGCCTTATCCATATCCTTCATCAGAAACGGATCATGAAGTTCATCAAGCTTAGGCCTGAAAAAAAATTTAGCTTCATCATAATTAGTAATTCCCCGTTGAATCAATAAATTAGCCAAATTGCAATCAATATTCAACAATTTAGCTAACTGCTCAACGGTTTCCCTGTTACCTTGTTCTTTAACAACCCACGATTTTTCCATAAAAAAATATAAAAGTGTAAAAGTAATAAAAATGATGTCAACTAAAAATAAAATATAAATAGTTTTTTTATATTTTTGAAAAATTTATTTTTGTAATCTTTAATTATACAAAATATTTTATTTGAAATGAGAAAATTAAAAGCCGCAATATCATCAATAAATGCTTATGCGCCTGATTATATCCTTACAAATCAGGAATTGGAAACTATGGTAGATACATCCGATGAATGGATTACAACACGTACAGGCATAAAAGAAAGGCATATTTTAAAAGGAAATGGTTTAGGAACATCATATTTGGGAGTCAAAGCAGTTAATGGTTTATTAAAAAAATCAGGTACATCGCCTGATGAAATTGATTTATTAATTTGTGCAACTGTAACTCCTGATATGCAATTCCCTGCTACAGCAAATATAATATGCGATAAAACAGGTATTAAAAATGCTTTTAGCTTTGATTTAAATGCAGCTTGTTCAGGTTTTATTTATTCACTTATTACAGCATCAAAATATATTGAATCGGGGGTTTATAAAAAAATTATTGTTGTTGGTGCCGATAAAATGTCTTCAATCGTTAACTATACAGATCGTCAAACTTGCGTAATTTTTGGAGATGCCGGAGGTGCAGTATTATTGGAACCTACATACGAAGATGTTGGATTTATTGATTATATTCTTAGGTCTGACGGATCAGGAAGAGTACATTTACATCAAAAAGCAGGTGGTTCTGTTAAGCCTGCTTCTCACGAATCTGTTGATGAAAAACAACATTTTGTTTATCAGGAAGGTCAGGCGGTATTTAAATTTGCTGTTACTAATATGGCTGATATATCAGTTGAAATAATGAATAGAAATAATATGAAATCTGAAGATATTGCCTGGTTAGTTCCTCATCAGGCTAATTTAAGAATTATTGAAGCTACTGCGAGAAGAATGGGATTAGAAAAAGATAAGGTTATGATTAACATTCAAAAATATGGTAACACCACAAATGGAACCATCCCCCTTTTGTTATGGGAATGGGAAAACCAGCTTAAAAAAGGCGATAATCTTATAGTTTCTGCATTTGGCGGGGGTTTCACATGGGGGACAATATATGTAAAATGGGCTTATGATTCTTAAAGTTTGCACTGTTTTATTTTATTATAAAAAAATAATGAATAAATTAATATTATTTCTGCTTTTCTTTTGTTTTTTTAGTAATCTTTCCGCTCAGGACTCAGAATGGTTGACTTACTATGAAAAATCCGGCTTTAAAAAAACACCGCGCTATAAAGAAACTATTGATTATTGTAAAAAACTTGAAAAAAATTCTCCTTGGGTTCATTTCACTAACTTTGGGAAAAGCCCTCAAGGTCGCGACCTTCCTCTTTTAATTATTGATAGAAACAGCAACTTCAGCCCAAAAGCAGTACATTCTTCCGGTAATGTCATATTACTTATTCAGGCTGGAATTCATCCCGGTGAAATTGAAGGTAAAGATGCCGGATTAATGTTTATAAGAGATATTGTTATAAATAAAAAATATTCATATCTCCTTGAGCATATAACAATTCTTTTTATCCCTATTTTTAATGTTGACGGGCATGAACGTTTTGGTCCCAATAATCGTATTAACCAAAACGGCCCTGAAGAAATGGGTTGGAGAGTTACAGCTCAGAATCTAAACCTGAACCGTGATTATTTAAAAGCTGATACACCCGAAATGCAATTCTGGATTAAATTTTTTAATAAATGGTTGCCTGATTTTTTTATTGATTGCCATACAACAGATGGAGCTGATTATCAATATGTGCTGACTTATGCTTTGGAAATCTATGGTAATATGGATCCTGATTTAACAAAATGGCAAAAAGAGGTTTATTTAAAATATATTGAATTAAAAATGGATGAATCCGGTTCCCCGATATTTCCATATATAAGCTTTCGGCAATGGCATAATCCAAAAAGCGGGATAATAAGCGGTGTTTCTCCGCCAATGATATCACAAGGATATACGGCTCTTCAAAATCGACTCGGGTTATTAATAGAAACACACATGCTTAAACCATATAAACCCCGTGTAGATGCTACTTATAAAATGTTAAAGTATTCGGCAGAACTGCTTAATATGGAATATCAAAACCTAAAAGAACTTGTTAAAAAAGCAGATAAGTTTGTTGAGAGCAAAGATTTTCGCGTAAATGAATTTACAGTTAAATACGAAAATAATTATAATGACAGCATAATAGTTGAATTTCTCGGAATTGAATATGATGCTGTGGAAAGCGACCTGACAGACGGAACATGGTTTCAATATAAAGATAATCCAAAAACATTTCAACTTGCTATGTTTAATAATCCCCAAGCTTCTGTTAAAGTAAAACTCCCCGAAGCATACATTATTCCACCGGAATGGACAAGAGTAATTGAAAGACTCGAATTACACGGAATAAATTATAGCAAACTGAAGAAGGCACAAATCATTAAAGTAAAATCTTATAAATTCAGGAATTATAACTGGAGAACAACACCTTATGAAGGGCGCCAGATCATTACACAACTTGATTATGATGAAATTGAAGAAGAACGTGAATTTCCATCAGGTTCTGTAATTGTTGATATGAATCAGAGAACAGCCAGGATTATTGCTCATATCCTTGAACCAAAAGCTTCCGATTCATTTATTTCATGGGGTTTCTTTAATTCAATATTTGAGCAGAAAGAATATGGTGAAAACTATGTTATGGAAAAAGTTGCCAGGGAAATGCTTGCCAAGGATCCGGAATTGAAAAAAGAATTTGAACAAAAGAAAATCAATGACCCTGATTTTGCAAATAGTCAATGGCACCAGCTTAACTGGTTCTATCAGAAAACTCCATATTGGGATGAAAAGAAAGATGTATATCCTGTCGGGAAAATCTATGAAAAAAAAGTATTAGATTCTGTCCTGAAAAATTTCTAACTTAGTATTTTGGTTTATCCCTGTGAAATACTAAGTGTGTTCAACAAGGTTATAAATATTTATACTGTAATAAAAAATAAAACTAAAAGAAGTTATAATATTCTTAAACAGTTTAAAATGGAACAAAAAACTATTGATAAAAAAAAGAGTATCAGGATTTTTAAACGTATTTCAGATGCTATTTATTTTTATCTTGATGAAGCGTTTAATTTTGCTGATTTCGCAATGGTTGAGATATTAGCACGGGCTTATATCAAGAAACTAATTAAAGAAAACGATACTATTTTAAATGAAAGCAACAGAATCAGGAAGAAAAAAATACAGATGACTTCAGATATTTTAGAATTATTAAGAACGGAATATGGTGTACTTTCAGAAGAGACAAATTCAGAAATAAATAAAGCCTGGGATTTAGCTTATGATAAAGCTTATGATAAAACATATAAATTTAAAAAGACTTTCAAAATTTATGCTATTGATATGCTTGGACATATTAACTTCTTTGCATTCTTTTTAGAAGTCTTTATAAACAGACATTTGCATTTTCTTCAACTTGGAGGCAAAATAGATGAATTCAGTTATAACAAATTAATTGAACGCCAAATTTTTGACAAATTGATTTATATATTCAAGGATGAAATAAATTGAGTGTAACCAAAATTGCGTACAAAGAAAACAAAATCTAAAAGTAATAAAATAATTATTAACAAAAGGATGTTAAAAAATAATTTTAATCAGGAATAAATCTAAAACAAATTTAGTATTTCTTGC
>JAIOSH010000233.1 GCA_021107685.1 Bacteroidales bacterium
ACAATATCATAAAAATATTAAATCAAAAATTAAAAATAAAGATTTATCCGATAATATTAACAACTTATGCTTTAATGCCATTCCTCTTGATGAAAGGATTTTGGATTTGTTTATTTCTGATAATGAATTAAAAGACAATTTTAAATATATTATCTATAATAATGTGAATGCTTTAGTATCTGATTTTAATATTGAATACAATAAAGATGAAAATTATGAATTAGCAAACAGATATATTAATAAGTTCCGTAATTATTTTTTTCAAATCCCTGAATCTGTTTTTCTATATTTATCATTTACTCACATGTTAAATTATTTAAAAGATGATATTTTTTTTAAAAATATTCTTTATTATATTAATATTAACCGGAAAATAATTAGCGACAATCAAATTGAAGCAATTGCTCTTTTAATGTTTCTAACTATTGATAGGCAAGGTAATTTTTATGATATTAGTAAAACCGGAAAAAGTTTTAAAAACACAATAAAATTTAAAGATAATTTAATCGGTTTTCAGTTATTTTCTTTCTTTTATTTCTGTTATAACGAAAATAAAAATTTTGATATTCATAAATTTAACTTTCTAAACCATCCTAAGTTTTATTTATTCAGCGATTTTATTATTAACGAGGTAAAAGATCTTATAGATAGCTTACAAGAAATTACTGATAGTATTTATTCGGATAAAGAAAGTATAGAAGCATATCAAAATGGATTGAAAAGGTTTGTTGAGTTTCTTTCTGTGGATTTTATTCCTGATAGAAAAGCAAAAAAAATTCTGGAAATATATCTGAATGTTAACAAGCACATCATTTCAGAACATAAAATCGGAAATACTCATTTAAATTTTGATATAATTAATAATTATATAAATACATACAATAATATATTAACATTCTATAAGGAAGATAATAAAGACTCGATTTATTTTAAAAGCTTTTCCAATCTAAAATTTTCTTTAACACTACCTGAAATAATTTCTTTAATTAATAAAAACGATTTCAATTCTTTAAAGTTGAAATTTATTGAATATATAAAATCTAATGATGAGCGAGCTTTGCAAAATTTTATTTTTTACTTTATTCAAAATCATAACTGCCGGGAAAAAGATTTTATTATGCTTTTTCTTTTGTATAGAATTTATTTTGATAATTTCAAAAATATATCAATTAAAAAAGTATCGGAGTTAACAATTCGTTTACTTAATGAGAATAATGATGATTATGATTTCAAATTTCCGATAAAATTTTTAGAATATCTTATAACTCATTATAATAAAGAAATTTATCAACAATTGATTTATAATATTTTTTCATTATTATTAGATAAGATTTTAGAATATCAAAGTCCTCCGAATCCGATAAAATACAATTTCATTATAAAATTCCTAAAATTTATGATAAAAGCTAAAAGCAACAAAAATTTTCTATATAATATAACTGTTGTCAAAACATGTATTATTTACCTAGAAGAAATTTTAAACAGGAAAAAGCTTAAAAATGTTAGCATAATTTATAATCAGGTTTTAGATGTGTTTAATATTAATAAACCCAAAATATTTTTTTCATCCCCGGGGAAAAAGAAAAAAATTACAGACAGATCATTAAAATATGATAATATTAATCAAATGAAATTATTTAATTAATCATGAAAAATATAAAAAAATCACCTTTTGAAATATTAGGATTGTTAGATAATTTTTCCAATGATGATATAAAAAGTCGTTATTTGGAATTAATTAGAAAAAATCCTCCGGAAAAAAATCCTGAAATGTTTATGAAAATCAGAGAAGCCTATGAATTAATTATAAAACCTGATCTTATGCCCAATAGTTTTCCAATGTACTTCAAGCCTTTATCTTTGTTTGAGAACAAAAAGAATGAAGAAGATTTTGAATTAACAAGAGGTGTTTTAAAAGAAATATTTGAAACTCCCTTTAGCCCTGAATTTGAATTAAAGGAATTATTTAAGCCAATGAAGTTTAGGAGTTAATAATTTACATGTACTTTTGCAAAAAAATCATCTAATCCTAAAATGTCAGAGCTGTGCTAATACACAGCCATTTAACAATTTAAATATAATTAACTAACAGCTAATGACAAAAGAACAATTAAAGGACTATTTAATAAAAGCGATAGATTCATTAAGTGAGGAAGATATGGAAAAATTAGTTATTACTGTTAAAGAACCGGATTTAATGTCAATTGCTGAGGAGGTAGTTTCACTTAAAAGTGAAGTTAAAAAAGCAAATATGATTTCGTTGAGGTTAAATAATGATATTCAAAATATAATTGAAAAAAAAAATCAGGAAAACCCACAGGAAGAACATGAAATTAACACAGAATTATTAGATTTTTTGAATAAATTAATAACTTATAATGAGACGGCTATCAGAACCTTTAACCATTTTAACAAATTACAAGAGCCTGATATCTTTGAATTTAATAAACATTTTATTGAATGGAAAAACGATTATAAAGCTATTAACGAAAAATGGAAACAAAATTTAAGCTTACATGATGTTTTAATCACCAAAATTAATGATCATTTTTACAAACTGCCTGAATTAAAATTATTTAAATTTAAAACTACAAACAAACAATTTATTGAATGGAAAAAAGGATTTAAAATGCATACTGATAATTGGGATGAATATTTAACGACTCATGATGAGCTAACAAACCGGACAAAGGTTCTCTTTTACGAATTGCCTGATTTAGGACTTGAAAGTATAAATATTTTTAATAAGCAATTTATTGCATGGAAAGAAGGATATACCATACTTAACGAAAAATGGAAGCGATTACTCATATCATTAGGATTAATTTCAACTGGTACTAAGGGAGAAATGTTTAATCCGAATTATCACGAAGCCATTGAAACCATAAGTGATACACAATTGATGAATAATCAAATTACAGATTGCCTTGAAACAGGTTATTTATATAACAATAGCCTGATAAGGAGGGCTAAAGTAATAGTTAACAAAATTCAACAATAATAAAATTTCAAAATTAATAAATTTAAATATATAATGGATGAGCAAACAATAGTAGGAATTGATTTAGGTACCACCAATTCCGTTGTGTCGGTATTAGACGAAAATACTCCAAAAACTTTAAAAATTGATAATCAAAAGTTACTGCCATCAGTAGTATGCTATTCAAACGATGGTGTAATTGTAGGACAAGTGGCTAAAAATATGGCTATCCTTGAACCTGAAAATACTGTTTTGTCTATTAAAAGAAAAATGGGACAAGATACTAAGATTAGTTTAGGTGAAAAATCGTTACGACCAGAAGAAATTGCAGCTTTAATACTAAAAAAAATCAGGAATGCCGTAACATCTCAATTTGGATTGGATATTGA
>JAIOSH010000586.1 GCA_021107685.1 Bacteroidales bacterium
CAAATTCATCCATAAATCTATTCAAGCCTCCGTGATGGTCGTTATGCGGATGTGTTACACAGGCAAATTCAATTTCATAATCAAAATTATCATCATTGTCTTTCCTGAATTTTATCAATGATTTCATGTAATCACGCGGCAGCTTTCGGTCATCACCAAGTTTGGCGCCGAAGTCCACTATACTGAATCTTGCCTTTTTTGGCGAACCGTAATCAGGAAATTCTATTATTGTACAGTCGCCATGATTGACGTTTACGAAATGGATTTTAAGGTCATTGTTTTCTGTCATTTTAAAACATTTTTATTTATTTGATTTTCTTTTTTTCAACTTAGATTCTCTAAGTTTTATCAATTCGTGAATTAATAAGAGTCTGTACATAATATCCGATTTTTTATAGGTCGTCCCTACGGGACTTTTGTAACCACCTCATTATCACCCCTGACTACCGTCAGGGGTTACAAATAGTTCGTCGCTATGCGACTTTATGTACAGGCACTAATTAATTTAACATATAACTTATAATTAATAATATTCCATAACGTTAAGTATATAAAATGTAGACGATTGCGGAGCACTTATCTTTTAAATTACGATGAAGTTGAAACGTGTTACGAACCTTGAATTTACTACCGTCTCGCCAATTTTTTATATGCATTGTTGAGGCTAGTACTTTATTAATGTTTCATCAAATTCAATTAGAAATCCTATAGTCCAGATTTACAAAAACATGATATAAATTTGTTCCTTCTCCATGTTCAGAACTTCCTATTTTAACTGAAGACCCGTCAAAACCATAATTTGCAGATAAACCGACTATTGATTTATCTGTCATTTCAAATCCACTAGGATATTTAAGATTAGGAATTATCGATGTTGAATACTCGCCCCACTTTTTCTTGAAATCCTTTTGTTTTCCATTAAAATACACTAATATTAAAAATGCTCTTCTCTTATTTGTGTAATGAGTAATTATTTTTTGAATATGTGACTGAACTCTAGGAATATCCCGTAAAATAAATGCTTCACAAGTAATGAAAGAAATTTTGTTATAATCTTGAATATCTAAATCAATTTCACCTAAGTTTTCTTCTGAATTATCTTTTGTAGAAGGTGAAAAGGCTTTACGGGTTTGATCTTTCACAGTCCAACCCCATGTACTTACTCTTGATTCTAGAGCTAATTGAACTAAATCATTGTACTTGTCTTCTTTCTTTATTTCTGAAACTGAATTAATCTTATCAAGCATTTTGTTGGCAGCAATTGCTAATTCTTTCGCAATAAATTCTGAAATATCAATTCTTCCATTTAACTTTTCTGGAAAAATTTTAATAAGCTTTTCAGGTGTATTATTAAAAATTCTATCATAATAGACTCTTAATTCATCAATATTATCTATTCCAGATACTTTTACTTTTAAGTTTTGAATAAAAGCTAACTCATCTTTACTTGAATATTTATGATAGTTTCCAGCTTCCTCTAACAATAAAAGAGCTTCCTCTATTTTATTTCTACTTATGAGACTGTCAACTTTTGTTACGATTATATCAGGATACATTCTATCAGGAAGATCTAAGCTTTTAAATGTAGAATCTAAATCTTCGAAATTTGATAGATGAAATTGTATTTGTATTTTATTTGAATAAAAAGTTGTACCTAAATTATTCTGATCTATTTCACTTTCATTCTCGCTTGCATATAAGTTCCATTCTTCTAAAGCTTCATTATATAAATCAGTATCATTGTTTTTATTAGCAAGATTCATTTTAGCAGCCATTCGATTTAATGCAAAAACAGGATATTTTGGATATCGTTTTGCTAAATCATCAAATAAGTAATGAGAATTTTCTGGTGCTTCTTTTATTTTTATTAAAGCTATGTAAAATTCTTTATAATCTTTATAATTAGGCTCTCCAACAGTAATTGGACTTGTTTTGTTTGGTTTATTTATTGAGTTCAGCTCTTTTTCATCTTTATTGAAATATGCTATCAATAATTTAGTTTTAAAGAGATACTCTTCATACTCTTTCTTTCTTTTTGAGATATTTTCTTCCCAATATGCAACAACTTTTTTTGCTTCCTCTATTAATTCTGGATATTGGGTGATTTTTAAAATAGTATTTTGTATTTCAGGAATCCAATTGCTGTTTTCCAAAAAGTTCATTAAATCTGCCTGTTTTATTTTTTCAATCAATCTTTTTTTTATGCCTTCAGAAGTAATGGATTCTGCAAGCGTAAGGATTTTATTTATATCCTTAGTTTTTGCAAAAGCTTCAATTACTTCTTCTTTTTTTTCAAACCAATTTATCACTCGTGCAATCTGAGGAAGAAGCGCTTCTTTTTCTGAAGAATTATATGACCATTCTGTATTATAATCGAAAAGATCAACTTTACCTTCTTGAGGAATATCTTCTATATGAGTTGTAATATAATCTATGATTTGTTGTTCAATTCGTTGTTTGATTGCGCAGAGCGATATATTTTTAAAACCATATGGAATTGTTGGTAGAATTAATTTTTTAAATACTTGTAATAGAACACCTATATGCGTTCTTAATTTACTTACTATTAATTTATTTTTCTTGTTATAGTAATCATCTGTTTTTTCAAAAAAGAAACGAGGTTCAAGAAAACTATTTAGCTTTTGTTGTTTATAAAATAAGTAAATTGGATACAGCCAATTCAAAGATTCTAGACTTTCAATTTTTTCACTCCATGTTGGTAACTTGACTTCTTTCTTTTGCTCTATATAGTTATAAGTCTCAATCTCTTCAATTTCAATTTGCTTGATATAAAGCTTAAAGAAGTTATTTGTTAAAAGGTGAATGTCGGGTATATTCTTTTGAAATTGAGGTTTATATTTCCAATAAGTAGAACATTTCATTAACCAAATGAAACCATCCCATTGCAACAATGGAAATTGAACTGTACCATTTTTGTATAAACTTTCTATCTTGAAATCAGAAAAACAGTTCAATAATTCATTAAATAATTGAGGTAATAAATATTCTCCATTAGTTTGTCTTTGATTATTGAATGGACTGTTTTCAATCTGTGAGAGAATCTCTTTTTCTCGATTCTTTTTTTCTTGAAGCAATTCCTGTTCAATAACTTTACTTTGTCGTCTATAAGGAATATCGAACTTCGCAACATTTAACTGCCTAAAAATTTGAAAAATAACTTTTGAAGAATTTAAAATAGATTTTTTAGATTCTGACCTTATCACAATTAATCCAAGAGCAAGACAGTCTTTCCAAAGTTCTAGTTTTAGATTATATTTTTGTTCATTAGGAAAACTAAACCCATCAATTATTCGAAATGAAAGAGAAACAAAATTAATGTTCAATAACAAATATGGGATGATTTCCCTTCTGTATAATTTGATATAGCAAACTATATCCCATAACAAGGCAGGTTTTGTTATCGATGCTTTTAATAAAGTTTTGACTCGTCTATAGTAAAACAATTTGGAATTATTTTCATCTTTGGTTTCCTCTCGCTCAATTTCATTGTCGTATTTTACTATTATGCTTATTAAATAACTAAATTCATCACGAGAATTTTGATCATGCAAATAACTTGTTTGAGCTCTATTCTCCCATAAATCGAAAGATTTAAACATCTCAAAATAATCCGAATTATTTAAAGCATAGCTTTCCTTTGTTTTATCAAAATATAAAATTGTATCAATGCCACGAGACATTCGACCGTCAATTCTGATTTTTGAAAATTCATCATCTACACCTATAATATCTGGCTCATTCAATACTAGTTTACATGAAGCATCCAGGAATCTGTTTTTTGCTTTATCAGTTGTATTTGTCAAAACATTACTAGTACTTTCCCAATAAAATGTGTTATCAAGAAATATCCTAATTCTGTCTTCATCTGATACTATTGATGTGTCATTAATAAGTGATTCCCAATAATACCCACATATTTTATCATTTAACTCACACCAGTATCTAACATCTGTATTATGAAAATTGATATAAAACCTTTTTTCTGTTTCTAGTAAAACCTTTTGATTTTTAAGAGTTTCAATCGTAGGAGTATTGGGGTAAAGTGAGGAATGAACACTATAGGCATTTAATACATCAGTTTTATTTATCTTGTTTCCTTTTTTTTCTTTATAATAAAGTTCTTTAAGAAAATGAATAAAACAAAAATCCTCCCATGAATCTAAATATGGTTGAAAATAGATGTCAATATGTGAAAATTCAATAATTCCATCGTTTTCGTGTAGCCAGTTAGGCTCATATATTCGATCCCTATTTAGTTTAATATTTTGCTCGTTTTCATATTTTGTTAAAGCTTTTTCAAAAGCATCCTTTTCAATAGACTTTCTATTGTTCTCTGGTTGTTGTAAATAAAAAGTACAAAGAAATTCTAATTCCCTTTTTAAATCTTTAATTTTCCCAAAATCTCTGCAAGCACTTTCTATAGTTCCCGCAATCTTAACCCGACCTAATACATTTCGTAACCAGTATTTTTCAAAAAGAGATTTTGTATTAAGTTTAACATTATTCTTTTCTTCATGCTCTTTAACAAACAGATTGAATTCATCAATTGACAATTCAACCTTGACTGGTTTTGACTTATCTAATAGACTTGCAAAAAAACGAGAGGAAGCCCAGATAATATCAGATTCAAGAGCCTCTTTATCGTGATAATTGTTTTGTTTTTGTGTTGTAAAAGTCTCTATAAAAGACTTTATATTTTTAACTAAATCTTGCTGTTGATAATCCATGAACTTATGTTAAAAAAGTAATTTAATCATTATTTGATGAATTTTAGAATTTATTTTTCTATAAATCATGTGTCTATTATAACATCGCTGCTGTGTTAGCCCCAACATTACCTATCAACATTCAGATTAGTTATCACAAGTATAGAGTTTCTTGCAGTAATTAATTTTCCATCACATCCTCATAAATCTTAGCTGACATCTTTCTGGCTTCTGCTGTAAAGTCAATGAGTATTGAATTTGTATCTGTAAGTATCGGGCTTATATCCAGAATACCTTTCCTTGATTTTAATTTTGTGAAGATACTATCAAAAGCCATATCATCGTAAACTAACTGTAGAAAAACCATGTCTTCAGCGAGTTTTCTTTCTTTTTGTATTAGTTTGTTTTTGCCTGTATTATCTTTAAGAGATTGAATTCCATTTTTTATGCTTGTTCTTGGGATTATGTGTTTTAATATGACCTCCTCTGTAATAGTGCCGGCGAGTGATTTATCTTCATCCATATTCCACCAGTCTATGTTTTCTTTAAACATCATGACCTTTTGCAAAGATGCTAATTCTTCAATCATCTTATACAATTCGACTTTTTTAAGATCATGCGTATGTATTGAAACCTCAATATAAGGTGAGCTTGATTTATCATCAATGTAAGTATCTTCATAAACTCTGACAATGTGCCATCGGGTGATTTTTGCTATTTTTTCCATAGGGCTTTTAAATTATAGATTTTTATTTGTGGATAAAAATTTTTGTAAAGATAAAATTATGTAGCTAATCAGTATTAAATTATCAATAAAAATTTTTTGTAAATATTATTATTGAATTGGGGAATAAGGGGAATAAGGGAAATATGGAGAATATAGACCATAGGGGATCCAATACCTTTATACTCTTATTCCCCTTATTCCATTTTTAAAATCTATCCTCAAAACCAAAGAAATGGGGCTAAATAATATTTTGCTCATAAACTCGTTTTAATTTAAAATTTGTATTGCTACGCAACTATTTTTTAGTTTTAATCATCTATAATTTAAATTAGTATTCAATTATTTCCTCTGTAATTTATATTTTAGTATTTTTGTTAAATATTAAAAATAATTGATTTGAAAAATGATAAATAAAACCATAATATTCTTCTTGTCATTAATAATTTTTCCAATATATATTTATTCAGGCAATAATATTTATAAAAGAGATATTAAATGGAAGGGGGTGCAAACTGTAAGGATATCAGAGAATAATAATGTTGACTTTTTGTATTTTGACGGAGCTTATACTGATGTTAATTCCGGCTCTTTACCTGTTTATACCGAGAGATTCAAATTAAATTCTTCAAATGTTGTTATTAATGTATTATTGAAAAATGAAATATTTGAGGAATTTAGCGAAAAAGAAATTAATATTTTAAAAGATTTAGATTGCATTAATACAAATATTAAAATTACTCATTCGCTTGCTATTGAGAGAAAAGTTCCTTATGCTTTAATAACTTTTATTCCAATAAGAAAAAATCCTGAAAACGGCAAATTTGAGAAATTAGTTTCCTTTGAATTAGAATTAGAAATAACAGAAAACACCTCTAACAAAATCAGTCCAAATATCAGGGATTATGCTGAAAATTCTGTTCTTTCAACAGGTAACTGGTATAAAATCAGGGTGCAGGAAACAGGTATTTATAAAATTAAGTACGATGATTTAAGTGATATGGGAATTGATGTGTCTTCAATTGACCCGAGGAATATAAGAATATATGGAAACGGTAGCGGTATGTTACCTGAATCCAATTCCGACTTCAGATATGATGACCTTCAGGAAAATGCAATTCAGGTTATTGGTGAGGATGACGGAAATTTTGACCCTGATGATTATATACTGTTTTATGGTGAATCACCTGATAAATGGTGGTTTAATAAATTGGGACTTTTTGAACATACAATAAATTTATATTCAAATTATACATATTATTTTATAACTACTGATTTAGGTGAAGGTAAAAGAATTGAAACACAGGATTTATCAAGCTTGCAGCCAACACATTATGTGTCAAAATTCAATGATTTTGCAATACATGAAAAAGAAGAGGAAAATTTAATAAAATCAGGGAGTAAATGGTATGGTGAAAGATTTGATGATATTCTTTCTTATGATTTTTTCTTTAATTTTGCTGATATTGATGCCTCTACTGAAATCGTAATGAAAACCTGTTTTGTTGCAAGGTCTTTATTAAATTCTTATTTTAAAATTTACATAAATGATGAATTGTTGGATTCTGTTACAGTTGTTTCAATTAATATAGTTTCAAGTACTTATGCAAGAGAGAAAAAAAGAACAACCCATTTTACATCTTCCGACTCTTTAATAAAAGTTACTATTAAATATGAACCTACTACGGAATATTCCATGGGATGGCTTAATTATATTAAGTTTGATGTTCTCAGACATTTAAGATTCAGCGGCAACCAGATGCCTTTCAGATATATTCATTCGATAAATAATGGTAATGTTTCCCGGTTTATATTATCTAATGTAAGTTCATCTGTTAAAATATGGGAAATAACTAATCCGATTAATGTTAAAAAGATTGATGTTGTATGCAATAATAATAAAATTATATTTGCTTTACCTACTGATTCTTTACGTGAATTTATTGCTTTTGACGGTACTTCTTTTTTTTCTGCTGAGTTTGTTAAAAAAATTGAAAATCAAAATCTTCATGCCGAAGGCTCTTATGATATGATAATTGTAAGTCATCCTGATTTTATTATTCCGGCAAACAGCTTAGCACAAATACATAATTATTATGATGATCTTACAATATTTGTTGTAACTCCTGAAATAATTTATAATGAATTTTCATCAGGTGCAAAGGATGTAACAGCTATCAGGGATTTTATTAAAATGTTTTATGATAGAGCCGAACCAGGCGAAGAACCGAAATATTTGCTTTTATTTGGAGATGGGTCTTACGATAATAAAGACAGGATAAGTAATAATACTGATTTTTTACCAACATACCAGTCCCGGGAATCACTAAATAAAGCTTCGTCTCATGTAGTTGACGATTATTTCGGATTACTGGACGAAAATGAAGGCTTTGATTCAAGTGGTTCACTTGATATCGGTATCGGTCGTTTTCCTGTACAAACAATTGAACAGGCACAAACAGCAGTTGATAAGGTTGAACATTATATTAATAATAACAGCGTTGTTATGGGTGATTGGCAAAATAACATTTGTTTTCTTGCTGATGATGAGGATGGAAATCTTCATTTTGACCAGGCTGATGAATTAACGGAATATATTGATACTACTTATGTTAATTATAATATTAATAAAATATATTTAGATGCATATAATCAGGTTTCAACCCCAAGTGGTGATCGTTATCCTGAAGTAAATAATGATATTAATGAACAAATAGAAAAAGGTGCTTTAATTGTTAATTATACCGGTCATGGCGGAGAAACAGGATGGAGCGGAGAAAGAGTGCTTGAAGTTTCAGATATTAATACCTGGACAAATTATGATAAAATGCCGGTTTTTTTAACAGCAACCTGTAATTTCAGCAGATTTGACGACCCTGAAAGAACTTCTGCCGGTGAATTAGTTTTTTTAAACCCTAATGGAGGTGGTATTGTTTTATTTACTACTACACGTCTTGCTTATTCACAAGTTAATTTTACTCTTAATAAAAAGTTTTGTCAAAATGTTTTTGAAAAAAACAATAATAAATATCATACAATGGGTGATTTGATCATGCTCACAAAAACACCTTCAAATGCTAATTTAAAGAATTTTATTTTATTAGGAGACCCTGCATTAAATATTTTACTCCCGGAATACAATATTATAACAACATCAATTAATGGTCATGATATTTCCTCTACTGATACCGTAAAAGCATTAAGTAAAATTACTGTTAAAGGAATTATTCAGGATAATTATGGTAATAAAATTTCTAATTTTAATGGTATTATTTATCCTACTGTTTATGATAAAGCAGTTAAAAACACAACACAGGGTAATGATGCAAACAGCACACCTGCTGACTTTTTTATCCAAAATAAAATAATATTTAAGAGCAAAGTAAATGTAATTAATGGTGAATTTTTATTTACATTCATTGTACCAAAGGACATTTCTTATAATTATGGTTATGGTAAAATCAGCTATTATGCTATGAATGATGAAGCTGATGCTAAAGGTTATTTTAATAATTTTATAATCGGCGGTTATGATGATAATGCTGAACCTGATAATAATGGTCCTTCAATTAATCTTTATTTAAATGATATTAGCTTTGAGTCAGGAGGAATAACTAATAAGGATCCGGTTTTATTGGCTTTTATAAGCGACTCTCATGGAATAAATACTGTTGGAAATGGGATAGGTCATGATATAATTGCTGTTTTAGATGATGAATATGAAAATGCTATTGTTTTAAATGATTATTATGAACCTGATATTGGTAGTTATCAAAGTGGTTCTGTGATATATAATTATACTGATCTAAACAAAGGTTTTCATACATTAAAACTAAAGGCATGGGATGTATATAATAATTCATCGGAAGCATATATTGAGTTTTATGTTGATGAAGATGCTGAAATAGCTTTAAGCCAGGTTTTAAACTATCCTAATCCATTCAAGGATAATACAATATTTTCATTTAAACATAATAAGCCAGGAGATATATTTGATATTCAATTACAAATATATACTCTTACGGGTAGTTTATTATTAACCTATAACACAAATATTGAAACTACAGGATACAAAACAGAGTTTTTTAAATGGAACGGTACTGATGCACATGGTAATAAAATAAAACAAGGTGTTTATTTTTATAAGTTGTATATTGAAAGTCAGTCGGGGATGGTTTCGGAACAAAGTCAAAAACTGGTAATAATACGATAAAATAGCATTTAAAATTTAAATATTTCATTTCACAACAAACTTTTTCCTCCCAACCACTTTCCCGTTACTCATCAACACACACAGATATACTCCTTTCCGCCATTCCGAAACATCAATACTGATGACATTATACGAACTATTCCGGCTACTGCTACTGCCACTGCTACTGCCAACTCCAATCTCCTCCGCCTTCCTCCCTAAAATATCATATATTACAAAATAACTTCTTACTTCATTATTCGATGTTCGATATTCAATATTTAAAACATCCTTTGCCGGATTCGGACAAACTTTTAGGTTATTCCCAACTGTATCAGGAAATTCAAAAACGTGAGTTCCTGTTGCACACCCCGGCGTATCACATCCCAAACTATCTACTTTAAGCACCCAGGCATCCTGCGAACCGGTATCGGGAGGATAAGGAATAACATACCCGCAGGCAGCAAAACCGTTATCGCTGGTGGGGATGACGTCGTAAAGGTAATTCCTGCTATCTGCTCCTAAAAGGTTATCATATTGACGATACCAAAGACTATCACCGTTTTCAGCCACTTTAAAAATCCAACCTGATCTGTGAGGATAGTTGTTTTTAATACTTCCGGTTGCAATATAACCTCCGTCATTAGTTGTCCTAATTTGTTTTAAATAATTATAGGTGATGCTTTGACCATACTTTTTATTCCAAAGTATATTTCCTTGATTATCTAATTTCACAATATTTATTTTTCGATATGCAACATCGGGTTGGGCCATTGAATCGGCATAACAGGTACCTGCTACAATATTTCCATCTTGCCCCAATGTAAGCATTGGATGATAATCATCAAACGGTCCGCCCAGGTTTTTTTCCCACTCAAGGTTGCCCAGGCTGTCGGTTTTGTATATAATGGGGTCGGCAGTTTCGTTCTGACCGATGTGGAAACGGTAGCCACCTATGGCATAGCCGCCATCGGTGGTTTGTATTACTGAAAATCCCTGGTAATAATAACTCCCAGTTCCAAAATTGCTTTCCCATTCTTTTTGACCGTTTTCATTTACTTTTAAAATAAATACTTTTGATGGTAGGGCATAAGGTTTTTTGGTACCTACTATTATAAATTGATTAACTTCATTTATTACCAAATGACGTGGAAGATATGCGGTATCAAAAGGTTCAACGATTTCACCATAATACTTTGTCCATAGTGTATCCAAATTTTCATTAATTTTAACAAGCATACATTCGTCGTGCACCCAATTAGTTGTATATTGACGTCGGGTACCTGTAAATAAATACCCTCCTGATACCTTATTTAATGAACCTGATGCAAGGTCTCTTTCTGCAATGGTATCTCCGAGAACAAATTCATCTATTTTATTGCCTTCTATATCCGTTTTAAACAAGGATATTTGATGCCATGGTTCATTCAACGGATGACCGGTTGTTCCACCTATCAAATATTCATTCTCCATTTCAACTAAAGACAACCCGGCATTCCATTTATTAGTAACAGATTCATACCTGTTATTAAAATAGATAGTTTGGCTTTGTAATGACATTATTATAAAAAAAAATAATACTGATATGATATTAGATATTTTCATTTTTGGCTTAAAAGACAATATGAAATCAGTAACGGTAAAAATTATATTAATTCTAAACTATTATGATCTGCTCTCTTTTACAGGCAATGTGAATTTAAATTTACTTCCTTTTCCTATCTTGCTTTCTACACTGATTGTTCCTTTGTTTTTTTCTACAAACTCTTTACATAAAAGCAAACC